>CAYVHC010000012.1:0-25000 GCA_964451025.1 uncultured Bifidobacteriaceae bacterium | reverse complement strand
GCGCCACGGCTCGTCCACACCGCCGCGCGCACACGAGTCCTTTCGCGAAAATCGATGCACAGCGGGAACGCGAATCCATCGCGGGCACCGCACACACTGACAACGACGCAGACGCTGCGACCACCACCGCCGCAAGCACCATAGGAGACGGCGCCCCCCGACGCGCGTCCAAGGCTCGCTCCCATGGCCATTCCAGCCCATTCGCCCGAATCGACACTCGGCGCGCCGCCTCATCCCATGACGCCGCGCATGGCGCAGATGCATCGACCGCCCCGGCGACCTCTCGCATGCGCCGTCCGATGCGCCCAACGCGCCGCGCCGCCTCGACCCTTGGCGGAGCACCGGTGGCAGGCGGATTCGGAGCCAGCGACACCGGCCGCAGCTGGACACAGGATTACATGCTCACCGTCGATCCCCGCACCACGGTGCTGGACTGTCTGCTGCTCATCAAGCGCACGCAGGATCCCACGCTTGCCTTCCGCTACTCCTGCGGGCATGGCATGTGCGGGTCCGATGCCGTCGCCATCAACGGCACGCCATCGCTGCTGTGCAAAACGACCGTCGGTCAGGCGGCGCAGACCGCCAAGCCAGTCACCCCTGCTTTCCACCGCACCGCAGGCGCGTCGTCCCCTGCCACGGCCACTGCCACTTCATCAACAGCTGCCACAACCCCCGCAACTACCCCAGCCTCCGCAGATGCCGTGAACGCCCCGGTCATCGACCTCGCCCCCATCGCAGCATTCGCGGTGCAGCGCGACCTCATCGCCGACATCGACCCGATGCTCGACCAGATCCGCGCACTGCAACCGTATCTGCAAGCGCGCGGCGACCTCGCCATGACCGCCGACGGCAAGGTCAACGTGTTCGAATACTTGCAGTCCCCCGAGCAACTCGCGAAATTCGAGCAACTGACCACGTGCATCGCCTGCGGTGTGTGCGAGGCAAGCTGCCCGGTGTTCGTCGGCGGCGACGCATTCGTGGGGCCAGCCGCGCTCGTCAACCAGATACGGTTCATCGACGATTCCCGTGACGGAGCCGCCAATGAACGCCTCGCCGCCATCAGCGAATCCGATGGCCTGCCTGCATGCCAGTCGGTGCGCGCCTGCGGCCTCAACTGCCCGCAGGGAATCGACGTGGGCGAGGTCATCTGGCAGTTCATCCAAGGCGTGCAGACCCGCAAGCAAGAGGGCTGAGGGCACTGATTGCGCGCTTTGCCGCGATTGCTGAGACGTTCCCAGCAATCGCGGCATCTGCGGTATACGCTTGCAGCCATGAGCTTGAATGTGTATGACAACATCGCACATGCGTGGGATTATGTGGAAAACCAAGCGATTAGACAAGAAACCGCTGGCGAGAAAAACGCGCGGCAACGCCTCAAGGACGCAGGCTTCCGCCCCGGCTTCGCGGCACAGGCGGAATTCATCGCCCACATGGCGCTGGCTGTGCGCGCACAATCCGTCATTCTGCTGGGCGGCGCGCAGATCATCGAAGCCATGCATCTGACGCATACCCTGGGCAGCGAAGGCCAGGTCACGATCATCGATACATCCGCGCAAGCGACGGCGCTTGCCACCACAATCTTCAAATCAGTGGAAGAGGAATCCACCGTTCGCGTGCGCATCGTCAACGCCAGCGGCGACAGCTACCTGCCGCGCCTCAACAGCATGGACTACGACATGATCGTGGCGGCGGGCGACCCCGCCAATTACCGCACGGCTTATAACAGCGCGGAAAGGCTGCTGCGCCGCGGTGGCGAGCTTGTGTTCTCCGACGCCTTGGGATTCCTCAACGCCGATTCCAAAGGCGGTGTGACGAATCCCGCGGACCGCAGCGACAAAGCCACGTACCTGCGCGAATTGGACAAGCAGCTGCGTGACGACGATCGCTTCTCGTCCACGCTCATCTCCATCGGCACCGGCCTGTCGCTCAACGTGCTCCAGTAGCCCAGCGCTTCAATAGTCCCGCGCTCCAGTGCACAGTGCGCCCCAGTAGCTCAAAGCCCTGGGACGCACTCCACTGATTCAATCTCAACGCGTTGCGGACGCGTCACCATTCCCTGCAATTCCAGGAATCATCCTGCACGCGTACTCCACGGCCTCCGTGGGGTCATCCGTGACCTTGAACAGCTGCGGGTCGAGGGCTGAGATCATGCCGCGGCTTTGCAACGTTCCGGTGATCCAGTCAAGCAGGCCGCTCCAATACTCGGAATCGTAAAGCACCACCGGCATCTTCGCGGTCTTGTGCGTCTGCACGAGGGTCAGGCATTCGAACAGTTCGTCCATCGTGCCGAACCCACCGGGGCACACAATGATGCCGGACGAATATTTGACGAACATCGTCTTGCGCACGAAGAAGTAGCGGAAGCTCATGCCGAGGTTCACATACGGGTTGATGCCCTGCTCGTGCGGCAGTTCGATGCCCAGTCCCACGGACACTCCGTCGGCGAGCGCCGCTCCCCTGTTGGCGGCTTCCATGATGCCGGGGCCGCCGCCGGTGATGACTGCCACGTTCTTGCTGGCGGCCATGCCGCCCATCTTCTCGGCTGCGATGTAGTCAGGCGTGTTGCGCTTGACCCGCGCCGAGCCGAAGATGGAAATCGCGGGACCGAGTTCGGCAAGCGCACCGAAGCCGTCGACGAACTCGGCTTGAATGCGCAGCACGCGCCACGGGTCCATGTGAAGCCAATCCGTGGAGCTTTCGCCGTTGAGCAGGTGGCCGCTCGTCGTGCCGTCGGTGGGGATCATCTGGCCGCGGAACATCACCGGGCCGCGTCGGTATGCGGTGCCCAGCGGCGAGTCGGCGTCCTGCCGGGCCTTGTCATGGTCGAGTGTGCTGGGATCTTCCAGCGTGGCGGGCGTGATGTTCGCGTCCTGCGCCCACTGGCTGTCGCCTGCCGCCGCGTCATTGTGCCCGGTCTGCTGGCTGTCGCCGCTGCGCGCGGCCTGCGATCCTTCATCTGCGGAGTGCGCTTCGTGCGAAAGCTGCGTGGACTGCGCCTGCTCCTGTGTGTCGCCGCTCGGTGCGCCGTTCTGCGCGTCGGAAACCGCGTCGCTCTGGATTCCTCCGCTCTGGATCCCTTCCAGTGCGTTCGCATCCGCCGTTCCTGCCCACGCACCGCCATTGTGCTCGTCATCTGCGGTGTAGCGTCGAACGAATCTATTCATTATCACTTGTACTTTCTGTCTTTTGATTATCTCTTTCCCTACTCATCGTAGGGCGAAATATGAGTGACAGCACGCACCACAGTGAATTGTTGGTTTTTTCTTCACGCAACGGCAACGGATTGTTTGGCAATTCACGCGTGGCCAGCACATCAGGCCAGCACATCAGGCGGCCTCAGGCAGCCACCGGCAGCAACTTGCATGACCGGCATGACCGACACGTCAGGCAGCGGCATCCTCTGATCCGCCCTCATCGGCGATTTCCTTGCCCACGGCAGCTGCGGAAGTCTCGACGTAGGGGAACGCCGCGTCGCCATCCACGTGGGACATGTCACGCAGCTCGGCAGCGTCCTCCTCGGACGGCGTGGCGGCCTTGGTGTGCCGCGTGGCCTCAGCCGCAACGTAGCGGCGCGATTGCACGGACAGCAGGACGCTGGAGATGACTGCGGAGATGATCGATCCGATGAGCACGCCCAAGCGAGCTTCGCCGGATAGCTCGGAATTCCTGAACGCAAGCGTGGCGATGAGGAACGACACGGTGAAACCGATGCCGCAGGCTGTCGCCATGGGGAACAGGTCGCGCACCCGCAGCCCCTTGGCGAGCTTGAGTCCGCACAGGTGCGTCGATATCCATGTGACGAGCATGACGCCCGCGGGCTTGCCGATGATGAGCGCCAGAGCTATGCCCATGACCACCGGCGACAGCAAGATCGCCGGGCCGCTGGCATCGATGTGGATGCCGGTGGCGAAAAGCGCGAAGATCGGCAGCGCGAGCAGTGCGGAGAACGTGTTGAGCTTGTCGTGGTAGCGTTCGGCGCGCGGAGTGTCCTCCCCGTGGATGGTGTTGGCGGGCGTGAGCAGGCCGACCAGCACGCCGGCGAGCGTGGGATGGATGCCGGCCTTGTACATCATGATCCATGCGAGTATGCCATCGGCGGCCACCAAGATCCACGGCACCTTGTTCATGCGCACGAGGAACGACCAGATGACGGCGCACACGGCGACGCCCACGAACCAATACCACTGGTTGACGGAAGAGAAGAACACTGCGATGAGGATGATGCCTAGGAGGTCATCGACGGTGGCGAGCGTCATCAGGAACGCGCGGATGGCACCCGGCAGCGCCTTGGCGAACAGCGCGAGAATCGCCAGCGAGAATGCGATGTCCGTGGCGGTCGGCACTGCCCAGCCTTGTGCGACTTCGCTGAACGGATGCGTCGTGTGGTCGCCGATCACTTCGTTGCCCACGCCGCCGGGGCCGAACTGTGAAAACAGCTTGGACACGCAGATATACACGATAGGCGGCACAAGCATGCCGCCCACGGCCGCCAGCATCGGCACGGCGGCAGCCTTGGGATTCGACAGGGATCCCGTGGTCAGCTCCTGCTTGAGGTCAAGTCCCACGCACAGGAAGAACAGCGTGAGCAAACCATCCTGCGCCCATTCGGAGATGGAGAGGTCGAAATCGGTGTTGGCGATTCCGATGTGGATTTCTGAGAAGTGCATGAACGCTTCCGTGGTGAACGGCAGATTGGCGAGCAGCAATCCGACGAAGGCGAAAACGAGCATGATGACGCCGCTCGATCTGTCGGAGGATGCCAATCGGTGAAGCCGTGCGCCGATGCTCATTTTCTCACTACTGCTCATGCTGCCCTTCCCGCCTGCCACACAACCGGATATCGTGATTCCGATTGCAGCGCATGCTTGTTGTGTCGATTGGTGTTTCGGCTGTTGCAGGCGTGTTACCGTTGCGGTCACAGCACATGACGACGGATAACGCACTGCGCGCCTTGCTAAGGAACGATTCCATGGTATGCGGCGAGTGTGTCTTGCGCATAACGAATGTGAGAATTTGCCCGGCTCGTGAGACGGGCGGCATCCGATGGCGATGCCGGCGCTGGAATCATCGCGACACGCCGATATTGCCATGGAGGCCGCACAGACCTATTGTTTAGAACCGTTGTGAGCAATCACAGCGTTGCGCCAGTAGCCCAATGGATTAGAGCAGCTGACTACGGATCAGCAGGTTGCAGGTTCGAATCCTGTCTGGCGCACAAATGAAACCGCGATTCTGTCGCGGTTTTTTTGTTTTCTGCATGTCTCTCATGCCGTTGTGCAAACCACGTCGCCCCCACATTCCATGGTACACGCCGTGACGCACCGCACGCCACACCACGCGCCATGCCCTGCGCCACACCATAAAACTGCACGCAATGCGGCTCAGATGTAGCCCGCCATTCAATGACGTCGCATCTCACAACAATAAGACACGCCGTTTTTGGTGAATTCTCCGTAACGTGGTTAGTATATTCGAGTTGCCGCAAGGAAAACAGATGGTAAATCCACCGTTATCCAAGCAAGCAGCGTTGCGCCAGTAGCCCAATGGATTAGAGCAGCTGACTACGGATCAGCAGGTTGCAGGTTCGAATCCTGTCTGGCGCACAAGGAAAGCCCGGGACCGAATGGTCCCGGGCTTTTCAATTCTCCAGCATCTTCATCATCAGCACCTCCATCACCCGAATACCCTCGCTTCCCTGCATCTCGTCACAGGATCCCAGCGAGGGTTCGGGCGATTGCGCCGTCCGGCAGAGCGATTCGTATCGGCTGGATTCACGCCAACGGAACGTTCACGCACCAACGAGCGGGATTCACACCCGAGCGGAATTCACACGGATGTGAGGGAAGAACCGGAAGACAGATTGCCGAGTGAATCACCGAGCAGCAGCAGCACGATGATGTACAGCACGACGACGATTACTCCAAGAAGGAGGATGGCGCGGGCGAAATTCTTCAGGTTCTGGTTCTTTGCCTTGATGGAGTAAAAGATAATCATGATGAAGCCGACGATGGGAAGCTGGAAGAGGATCAGATAACCCACGTAGTCGAGCACCGACAGAGGCCGCAACGACTGCGGCAGGTCATCGGAAGACAGCACAGAATCAAACAATGAGCCCGGATTCACCTGGTACATGGGGGTTCCCGACATCGGAGCGGCAGACGGGGCTATTCCGCCATTCGTCATACCATACGGCTGCTGGTACGGCTGCTGGTACGACGACTGTTGACCGTATGCCGCCGAATACGAATCCGGCCCCTGTGATTGATACTGTTGATTGCCACCGGCATTGGCCTGCGCATATGCAGATGGCGAATATGTGGATTGCGCATACCCAGGCTGCGTGTATCCCGCGTTAGAGGTATCTGGCTGCACATACCCTGCGCTGCCAGAGGCGTCGGGCTGCGCATCGCTATACTGCGAGTACGTTTGCTGAGAATATTGCTGGGCATACTGGGACGGAGGATACCCAGTGAATCCGTTATCCCCGTTGTCTGGGATTCCATCAGTCATGACGACTCCTCATCTCTTGAGCCGGTTCAGCCGCCTTAGCTGCTCCATTTCACTGCCTTGGCGGCCCTGCAGATGCCGATGCCTTGCAGACTCACTGCCTTGCAAGCATCCGTCCGGCAAACTCCTCTGATTCACCTTCCCTCTCTAGGATACACGAGGCGCAACACCTCAGGTTCAGCTCATGCTGACGCGATTGAGCGGCATGGCCGAATCGATGGGAAAATCCAACGCGGATGGTGCTACGCCCGCCTGCACCAGATTCGACCCCAGCATGGCGACCATAGCGCCGTTGTCGGTGCACAGCGCGATGCGCGGTATGCGCACGTCGATCCCCGCTGCACGCCCAGCCTGTGCAAGAGCTTCGCGCAGCTGCGAGTTCGCCGAGAATCCTCCGCCCACGATGAGGGTATGGGAATCGAAGCGTTTGCACGCATCGATTGCCTTGCGGCTGAGCACCGTGGCGACGGAATGCGCCAGCGATGCGCACACATCGTCCACCGGCACGTCAAGGCCTTGCGCGCGGCGCGCCTCCACCCAGCGGGCGACGGCGGTCTTCACTCCGGAGAAGCTGAAATCATAGGGATGCTCGGCGCCGGCACGCCCCTGGGTCAGGCCCATCGGCACTTTGAGAGCCGTGGGATCGCCCTGCTGACCGTGACGGTCGATGTACGGACCGCCCGGGTAGGGGAATCCCAGCAATCGCGCGACCTTGTCGAAGCACTCCCCCGCCGCGTCATCGAGTGTGGATCCGACGACCTGCACATCCGTGGCGATGTTGCGCACCCGCAGCAGAGACGTGTGGCCGCCCGAGACGATGAGCGCGAGGGTGTCTTCGGGCAGATCCCCGAACTGAAGCTGCGTGACGCCCACATGACCGATCACATGGTTGATGCCGTAAATCGGCTTGCCAGCGGACCATGCGAGGGATTTCGCACCAGAGACACCCACGGCGAGGCATCCGGCGAGCCCCGGCCCCGCGGAGACCGCGATGGCATCCACGTCGCTGATGTCCATGTTGGCGTCCGCCAAGGCCTGTGACACGACCGGCACGAAGCTTTCGGCGTGCGCACGGCTGGCGATCTCGGGAATCACGCCACCGTACCGGGCGTGCTCATCCATCGACGATGCCACGACGTTGCTCAGCAGCTGTTTGCCGCGCACCACCGCGGCGGCTGTTTCGTCACACGTGGATTCGATTCCGAGTATCACCGGGCCGTCGCCCGGCTTCGACTCCGTCTCCACCATCGGCGTGTCCATCTGCGATTGGGATTGCTGTGTCATGGTCATTCCTCTGAAGTCTTCCGATCTTGTTGTGCTGTCTTCATGATTGGTCGTTTCATGATCATTCACTGGCGCCTGAGCCGATGGGCCCGTCGGAATCCACATGGCCGGCGGGCATGAACCCGACGACGCGCGGCTGTAAGTCCAGGGCCATCGTGTAGGCGTCCTTGTTTTCGGGCTGGTAGTAGCGTCGGCGCAGCCCAATGCGGTAGAAGCCAAGCTTGCGGTATACCGCGAGCGCCGGCTCGTTGTCGGTGCGCACTTCGAGAAGCATGCGGCGGGCCTGCGTGGTGCGCTTGGCGTCGTCGATGAGCGTGGAGAGCATGCGCGTGGCGATGCCTTTGCCCTGCTGGCTGGTTGCCACGCCGATGGTCATGAGTTCCGCATCGTCGCCGTCGAACCAGTAGCCCGCGTATCCGCGCACCGCTCCGGGCACGTCATCCGCCCGGTCTGCCGCTTCTTCACTGTCATGGTCATGCGCCTCATCCGATGCCATGGCCGCGTCCGGCACGTCCACGATGTACCGGCGATGTGGCGCATGGAATTCCTCGTCAAGCGCCGTGCGGCTCCACGCGCCAGAACCGAACAGTTCGTTTTCGAGAGCCGCCACGGCGTCAAGGTCCGCTTCGGTCATCGGGCGTATCATCGTCGCACTTCCCCGTGGGAGGCACCATGGGATGTACCCTGGGAGACGCTTTCATGCGCCGCACCGGCTGCTTCCGCCTGTGCAATGCGTTCCATGCGGGCGGCATGATGGGGTTCCTCCGTCACATGCTTGAGCGGCGCGGGTTCCGAAACATCGGGACGGCGAAGGTACAACGGTTCGCTGGAGCACGGGTCGCCGGCGGCGTGATGCGCTGCGGCGAGCTGCGCAAATATGCGAGGCCCCTGCACGCCCGCCACATGCAGGCAGGAATCATCATGCAGATCGCCCAACGCCACTATGCCTTGGAACGACGAGAAATAGCGTCGTGCACCCGTGCCGCACACATCCACCACGATTTCACCGCCTTCGGGCGTGTCACGGCTGCGCAACCACTCGTTGACCTTGTGCGCGATGGCACCTGCCGATGAGATGTCCATGTCGAGCAGCACGTGCGGCACCGGATCGCCCGGCACCATTTCGTACAGTGCGTAGTACAGCTGCTTGCGACGGGCGTCGTTGACGGCGAGCGTCACGTGTCGCCGGCCGTCCGGCAGCTGCCCGTGAGCCAGCCATGCCGCCTGGGGTTCGAGCACGTTCTGTCCCAGTAGCTCGGCGCCCGTGGCGAACGCCATCGCCCGCGCCGCGACGATTCCCGCGCGCAGCCCGGTGAACGGCGCCGGACCGGTGCCCACGACGATACGACGGATGTCGGAAGGCGTCAGTCCGGCCTGCGCCACGACATGGCTGATCGCCGGCTCGAGTTTCTCGACATGCGAGCGCGAATCCGGTTCGTAATGCGGTTCGTGCCCCACGACCGCCACCGTCGCGCCGAAAGACGTGTCGATCACCAATGTGGGGACGTCCTGGGAATCCTGCGCCCCGTCGCCTGTCGTCTTCACCGCGCCATCAACCATGCTGCTTGTTGCGTTCATTGCATCCTTCATAGCCATCAGTCTTTCATCACTCCTTCATCGCTTCTTGCGCCGCCTGCAGTGCGTTGACAAGCGCCGGCATGCGATCGGCGCATCCGATTGCATGGAACGTCACGGTGCGCGCCCCCTCGCTTGTCAATGGCGCATCGCCAGCCGCCCCGCTGCCCCGCGACGCATCCGCTGCTGAACGGTCGATTGTCACTTCCCATCGCGTGCTTGCCAATTCGCTGGCCATCGCACTGCCCCATTCGATGAGCACAACGGTTCCGGGACCTGGGTCCTCGAGCTCTTCGTCCAATCCCAAGGATTCGAGTTCATCCATGAGCCGGCTTGCAGCGACCTGCGGCTGATCGTCCGATCCTGGCAAACGGTAGGCGTCCACGTGCACGAGATTGGCGGGAGAGCCGTCAGCGAAGTGGCCTTGAAGGCTTCGCGCGATGGCGAACGTGGGGGACACCACCTGGCCATCCACATGGAGCCCGGCGCCGAACCCTTGGGCGAACGTGGTTTTACCGGCGCCCAACGGTCCGGAAAGCACAACGACGTCCCCGCCACGTGCCACGGACGCCGCAGCGGCACCCGCCGCACGCATGTCGGCGGCGCGAGGTGCCGTCACCGTGTAGGAATCCGTGGGCGAACCTAATGAATACTGCGAACCTAGTGAATAACCTGGTGACATGCTCCCGACCATCAACGAATCCTTCCTGCGGTGCCGTACATGCCTGCATTCCCTGATGCAAATCCCTGACGCGGCATGCCTTTCGCCGCCACGCATTCGATTGCGCATTCCACAGCGTAGACAGGGTCACCGCCGCTCGTTTTGCATTGTTCGTCCGCTGCGGCCAGCGCTTCGAAGCACGCCGCCATCCCCGGACCCGTCCACCCGCGCAGATAGCCGCGCGCACGGCTGAGCTGCCAGCCGGGAATGCCCGCCTGCTGTTCGCTGATTGTGCCGGCGCTCACAGCCGCTGCCTTGGCGAGTTTGCGCATCTGTGCCGCAATCGCACCGATGATGACAACCAGCTTGACGCCTTGTTCCACTGCGGAGCGCATCATCACGATGGCACGCGGGGCGTTGCCACTGATAGCCACATCGGCGATCTCGTAACCTTTGGCCTGCGGATTCGCCGTCATGTATTGACTAACACGCGCAAGCGTCATGGGATCATCGTCGAAATCCGCGCACAGTTGCTCGCACATCGCGTAGAGTTCACCAGGGTTCTCTCCCATCACGCCCACCAGAAGCTGCGCGGCACGTCCATCGATGCGCCGGCCGAGGGATTCGAAACGCTGACGCACGAAATTGACCTTTGCCTGCGGTTTGTCAAGTTTGGGGACCTCATCCCTCCACGCGCCCGCCTTGACAAGCGCATCCACGATGCCTTTGCCTTTCTGCCCGCCATCATGCCGGCAGATGATAATGGCATCGGCCTGTTGCGGGTTCGCCACCATGCGTTTCGTGATGTCCACGAGGCTTTGCGCGACAACAGAATCGGCCTCCTGCAGGTTGTCGATGACAACGATGCTGCGCGGTGCGAGCAGACTTGGGCTTACCGCCTGAATCAGATCGGCGTTCGTGGCGGTTCGTGCATCAAGATCCGTCTGCTCGGCGTCAGGCATCGCTTCGCGTGCGACATGACGAATGCCGCGCACTTCTTGGGATGCGAGGAATTCATTGCCGCCGAAGACAATAGTGACCTGCGAAATCTGCATACTTGCTAATCTACACGCCTCCATGCCGACCCTCCCTTGGTTCATCCCATCGCGCATCCAGCACCTCGCGGCGCGTGTCACGCCACCATTGCCGCAGGGTGTGGCGCATCATCATGATCGGCCCCACGGGCCTACCCTCCTCGCTGCCCGTGCGATGGATGCGCCTCATGCGTATCACCCGTCGTGCAATGAGAACCACCGCCACGGCGATCGCCTCACATGCCGCCGCAAGAAAACCGCCTGCCGCGCCATCCGGCCATGCGAGCACACCGCCTGAGCCTCCCATCCATGCGGCGCTGCGCTCCATGAGCGCCGTTCCGCCGGACGCCAGCCAAGCCAACGCGAACCCCAGGGACGGCGCGCACCAGCTGACCGCGAACGACGCCAGTCCGCATATGGTGGCCGCGCTCACGCATGGCGCCACAATCGCATTCGCGACAACCGACCACAGCGGCACACCCGTCCCCATCATCACCTGCACCGGCAGCGACAATGTCTGGGCGGCGATCGTGACTGCGCACGGCTCCGCCAGCACATGCGGCATCACACGCCCGGCGACCCGGGTGAGCGTGGAGGCGAACGCCACGATTCCCGCCACTGCCGTCACCGACAGCGCAAACCCATAGCTCACCGCAAGCCTAGGGCAAGCCACGACGGCAATCACCACGGTCCAGCTCAGGGCGCTCCACGCCTGCGCCCTCCTGCCCAACGCCAGGCATGCAGCGCCTATGCAGCCCATCGCCGCCGCGCGGGTCACGGAATCCGAGGGATACAGCACCGCGGCAAGCGCCGCATAAACCACAACCGTGGCGAACGCCATGACACGCCGTGACGCCAGCCATCGGCGCAACACCGCCGACACCATGGCAGCCACCAGCGCAAAATGCCCGCCGGAGACCGCCATCAGGTGCATGATGCCGGCATTGCGAAACCGGTCGGTCAAGCCTGCGGCATACACGGCGTCCACCGCGTTCTGCCCCGCGAAGGCGTTCACCGCGCTGCGCTGCCCCATGACGCCCAAGGTGAGCCCCGGAACCAGCACGCGACCTTGGTCAGACAACCGCCCTGCGACGTGCAGGAACGCGTCCTGCATCCGCGCGATCATGCGCCGAAGAGCGTTCGGGGCGCGGATCATCGCCCACGCGCCGTCATCCTGCGCAACCTCCACCCACGCGGCATCATCTCCCCATTGCGGTGGCGCAACCGTCCCCACCGCCACATAACGTGCACCCGTCTGCGCCTGGCATCCACGCGAATCCGTCCACAGGGTCACCTGTGCCATGCTGCCTTCGCTCACGCCCGACGATGTCACGCCCAGCGCCGTCGCCGCCACACTGCATGTGAATCCCCGGCGCACAGACGCCTGTGCCGGCGCCGTCACCCGCACCACGAGCCCTACGCCATCCGCACTGGCCGGGGTGCTCTCAGCGGCAATAAGCGTCACCGCATCATGGGATGCGGTGACGCGCACAGCCGTGGCGCTCGCCACCGCGCATAGCAGGGCGATGCCGCACACCGCACCAAGGCAACGCACAGCGCACCGAACCGCCCCGCTGCCGTCCTTAGCTGCGCCAGTATCTGTCCGCATGCCATCCGTCCGCGTGTCATCCGGCTGAGTGCCATGCGCCGATAAACCACGCACCACAGCGTCATGTGACACCGAACCATGCGCCGCCGAACTCAGACCATGACTGTTCTTCGCCATCACCGCCACCCACAGGCACACGACCGCCGCCATGCAACAGGCACCGCCTGCCAGCACCCCTTTCATCACCGCGTCCAGCACGCCGCCGAGCGCCCCGCCGGATGCCCCTTCCGCGGCGGCCATGCGCGATTGGCAGACAGCGGACGCCGACCAAGCCACCATCGCCGGCACGACCATGCGACAGTCCTTCGACCCGCTTTCCGCATCCTGCTCCCCAGCGGCCATGGCATCCGCCTGCCATACCGCGCCCATTCTCCGTGCACCGCCCTCCCGCCTCATACCGTCACCTTTCCGCGAAGCTTCTGCACGGTTTTGGCTCCGATGCCATCGACGTTCAGCAGTTCATCCACGCTGGCATACGGCCCATGGGCATCACGGTATTCGATGATTTTCCGCGCGGTCGCAGGTCCGATTCCCTTCACGGTCTGCAACTGTTCGCTAGTGGCAGTGTTGATGTTGACAAGCCCTCCTCCCGCCGACGAGCCATCGCCCGATGCCGACGCCCCGGAATCAGCCGACTGCGTGTGTTGCGCCGACGGTTCCATGGATGGCTGTGCCGATGGTTGCTCGGACGGTTGCATGACTGACTGACCGGCATCCGACTGCGCGGGCGCCGGTTGCGTCGCTGCCCCGGAACGCGCCGTCTCCTCATTCCCCGAGCCTGCATACGTGGACGGTCGCGAATATGCGGATTCCTCCCCTTGGGCGAACTTCGCCAGCGCAGTCCCCTGCTTGACGAGCAGCACCAGGCACGCGCACAACGCGACGGTGAGCACCAATACAATGACTGCGCACGCTCCTGGCGTGAGAATGAACCGTGGCGCCTCCCGCGTGCATGGAAGCGACGCGTCATCGGCGCCTCGCGCACCGTAGATTCCTCCCTCGTTGCTGAGGTCTGTTGCGCTGCCGATGCCATCTGCGGCCGTCCGTGCCGTCAGACCGGCGACGAGCGACCCTTGAGAATCCTGAGGAAGGACGCCGACCAACGATCGCACAGGATGCACGACATCGGCGCCACCATTCGCACCATCTGTGTCCACGGTGTCATCATCATCCGCCCAATCCACGATGAAACCACCGGCCGGCGCTGTCAGCGCGGGCAGCGTCATCTCGGCCGGCAGCACTTCCCGTGCCGTCATCCCTGTCTTACTCATACTCATGCGCCCATCGAAGCACACTCCCGCGCGCGACCGACGCCTTGTCGACCAATGTGGACCGTCTGCGCTTCTGCACGTGACACCTGTGGACAACTTCGACATTCACAGAGTTTTTCACCGATTCGTTCAGTAAACGTCCCATCAGCAAACGTCCCATCAATGAGACGAACGGTCGATCCGCCCATCCTCCCCACCGGCATCAACAGCCCCACCGGCTCCAGCCCCACCGCCCCAATCCCCGCGCCGCTGTGTCCGGCCGTCAACACAAAAATCCCCGTTCGTCTGTTGCATCAGACGAACGGGGACGATTCCCAGCGCCGGCACTGACCGGCACTAGTTCAGCACCGAAGCACCAGTTCAGCACCGAAGCACCAGTTCAGCGCCGGATCAGCCGATCACAGCACAATCGACACGATCTTCGGAGCCTTGACGATGACCTTGCGCGGCTCCTTACCGCCCAGTAGCTCCACGATCTTGGGGTGTGCAAGCGCCTGTGCCTGCAGGTCTTCACCGGAGATATCCGGCGAAACCTCCAGCTTGGCACGTACCTTGCCCTTGACCTGCACGACGGCGGTCACGCTGTCGGCGCCCACGAAACGCTGGTCGGCGACCGGCCACGGCGCATGCGCCAGCGACTCCTCGTGGCCCAGGCGCTGCCACAGTTCCTCGCACACATGCGGGGCGATCGGAGACAGCATGAGCACAAGCGGCTCCACAGCCTTGCGCGGCACGGCCTTGAGGGACGTCAGGTGGTTGTTGAGCACGATAAGCTTGGCGATGGCGGTGTTGGGACGCATGTTCTCCATCTCCACCGTCACGTCAGCAATCGTGTTGTTGAGCAGCTTGGCGGTCTTGGCATCGAGGTCATCCTCGGTCACCGTGACGGTGCCGGAGTTCTCGTCGACCACATTGCGCCACAGGCGGGCGAGGAAACGCTGGGCACCCACGACGTTGCGCGTATTCCACGGGCGGGACTCGTCGAGCGGGCCCATGCTCATCTCGTAGACGCGGAACGTGTCGGCACCGTACGTGTCGTACATGTAGTCAGGCGTCACGATGTTCTTGAGGCTCTTGCCCATCTTGCCGAACTCGCGGTTCACCTGCTCGCCGTCATACCAGAACGTGCCGTCGGCATGCTCCTCCACGTCAGCGGCGGGCACGTACTGGCCGCGCGCATCCGTGTAGGCGTAGGCCTGGATGTACCCCTGGTTGAACAGCTTGTGGAAGGGTTCGGGGGAATCGACGAAGCCGAGGTCGAAGAGCACCTTGTGCCAGAAGCGGGCATACAGCAGGTGCAGCACCGCGTGTTCCACGCCGCCCACATACAGGTCCACGCCACCGGACTTGCCGGCGGTGGCGTTGTGGTCGGGGCCGAGCCAGTACTGGAATTCCTCGGGATCGACGGCATACTGCGCATTCTTCGGGTCGATGTAGCGCATGTAGTACCAGCAGGAGCCCGCCCAGTTCGGCATCGTGTTCGTCTCGCGATGGTACTTCTTGGGGCCGTCGCCCAAGTCGAGGGTGACGTTGACCCATTCGGGGTTGCGGCTCAGCGGGGCCTCCGGATTGCTCTCGGCGTCCATCGGGTCGAAGGTGCGCGGTTTGTAGTCGGGCACATCGGGCAGGTTGATGGGCAGCTGGTGATCCGGCACCAGGTGAGGCACTTCGTTCTCGTCGTACACGATCGGGAACGGCTCGCCCCAGTAACGCTGACGGGAGAAGAGCCAGTCGCGCAGACGGTACGACACGGTGCCCTTGCCCACACCGTGGGCTTCGAGCCATGCGATCGTGCGATCCTTGCCTTCGTCGACGGTCAGGCCGTTGATGTCAAGCGTGTCGCCGCCCACATGCGTGGCCTCGACGCGGGAGTTGATGATCGTGCCATCGTGGGAGACGTACGCCGCCTTGCCTTCGTAATCGGCAAGGGTCTCGCCGGATTCCTTCGTGGGGGCCACCGTGTAGATGACGGGCAGGCCGAACTTCGCCGCGAAAGCGTAATCACGGTCATCGCCGCCAGGCACAGCCATGATGGCGCCGGTGCCGTAATCCATGAGCACGTAATCCGCCGCGAAAATCGGCAGCTTGGCGCCGGTGATCGGGTTGATCGCATACAGGCCGGTGAACACGCCGGTCTTGTCGCCTTCCTCGGCGACACGATCCTTGGCGGTCTTGGCCTCGGCCTGCAGCCTGTAGGCGTGCACAGCCTCCTTGGGGGTGGCATATCCGCCCTTCCAGGAATCCGGCACGCCCTCCTCCCACTGGTCGGGGGCGTCAGCGAGCAGCGGATGCTCCGGGGAGACGACAGCGAACGTCGTGCCGAACAGCGTGTCGGGACGGGTGGTGTAAACCTCCATGTCGCGCTCGCCTGCCGCGGTGGGCACCGCGAAGTGCACGGAGGCGCCGTGAGACTCGCCGATCCAGTTGCGCTGCATGAGGCGCACCTTCTCGGGCCAGTCGATCATGTCGAGGTCTTCAATGAGGCGATGGCCGTAAGCGGTGATGCGCATGGACCACTGGCGCAGCTCGCGCTGGAACACCGGGTAGTTGCCACGCTCGGAACGACCGTCGGCGGTGACCTCCTCGTTGGCGAGCACCGTGCCCAGACCCGGGCACCAGTTGACGGGCGACTTGGAAATGTAGGCGAGGCGGAAGTCATTGAGCACGTCGGCCTGCTGGGCTTCGGTGAGGGAATCCCAGGATGCGCCGTCGAAGCCGGGGATGGCGCGCTTGCCGGAACGGAACTGTTCGATGAGTTCGCTGACGGGGCGGGCTGAACCCTTGCCGCCGTCCTTGCGCACAAATTCGGGGTCGTACCACGAATCGTAGATGCGCGAGAAGATCCACTGCGTCCAGCGCACGTAGTTCATGTCGGTGGTGGCGAAGCTGCGGCGTTCGTCCAGGCTCAGGCCGAGGCGATGGAGCTGGCGGTGCATGTTGGCGATGTTCTGCTCGGTGGTGACGCGCGGATGCTGGCCGGTCTGAACGGCGTACTGCTCTGCCGGAAGGCCGAAGGCGTCATAGCCCAGCGCGTGCAGCACGTTCTCGCCCTTCATGCGATGGTAACGGCTGACGACGTCCGTGGCGATATAACCCAGCGGATGGCCCACGTGCAGGCCCTTGCCGGAGGGATACGGGAACATGTCGATGACGAAGTACGGCGAACGCCCCTCAGCGTTGCGGCCCTTGCCATCCGTCAGGCCACCCTTGACGTTGGCTGCCCAGAAGGTGCCTTCCTTGTCCCACTTGTTCTGCCACTTTTCTTCGATCTTCTGGGCCAGCGCCGCGTTATAGCGGTACTCGGGCTCGCGGTCTTCGGAAACACCGGACTCGGCCATTGTTCTCCTCACGTGACGTGGCGCTCCTGCGCCGAATTATGAAAACCGCGCCATCCGAACCCACGCAATCCCATGCGACGCATTGGCAGGTTGAGACGGCACGCACTGATTAAAAATTATCGTGAATCATGTGGACACGAGCCGCCTCGAACCGTTCACCATGCGAACTGCGCGGCGGCGGGGTCGGTGACGGCCATCATCGGCAGATGCCACACCTGCCGGCGGGAGCAGCGTGAGAGGGGCGCGCACGACGGTCAGGATTTCGCGATCGCGGAGCCGAGCGTGAAACCGTCGAGGTTAATGTTCGCCTTCACGCTGGCATCCCAGCTGCCATCGTTCACCATGCGCTGCAAGGCGTCATTCACATTGTCCCGCAGCTTTGCATCACCAGCGGGAAGCGCGATGCCATACCCCACTGTCGTCAAGGGCATGTTGAGAAGATGCACCGTTCCCGAACCGCTGTTTTCCACGATGCCGGCAAGCACCAGGTCGTCGCCTTCCACGGCGTCCGTGGTGCCCGACAGCAACGCGGTGACGCATTCGGAGTAGCTTGACGTGGTGATGGTGGTCGCCCCGGCCTTCTTTATGGCCTCCGCCACGCCGGGAGCCACGGAGCCGTCCACCGTGCAGATGGATTTGCCCTTCAGGTCGGAAAGCCCCGTGATCGTATCCGCATCGGACGTGCGGACCATCAGGTCTTGCGCGGAATTGACATAGGGCTGGGAGAATTCGACATCATCGGTCGTGCCGTCCAAATCCGCGTGCACGCCCACAATCATGTTGACGTCGCCCTTTTTCAGCAGTTCGTCGCGGTCGGCGTTGCTTGCCTCACGCCAGCTGATCTGGTTCTTGGCATATCCCAACCGGTACGCCACGTACTGCGCCACATCCACGTCCAGACCGGTGAGGTTGCCCGACAGCTCCATCGCGACCCCCGGCCTGTCATAGGCGATCCCGATGGTGATGATGGGGCCCGTGACGTCGCTGGCGTTCATGGATTCGGCGCAACCGGCAAGCGGCACGACCGCCGCGACGACAAACGCCAGAAGCGCCGCCGTGCGCTGCCGGCGCGAAGTCTTGCTGCGCAACACGTGGAGAATCGACATAAGACCCATATTACCGATACCACCGAGGCGCCGCCGATGGGGATTATGCCATGCGTGAATAATCCGAAACCCCATGGATTGCCACGGATGGTGATGCACCGCGACAGAAACGCGCAGCGACATCCACAATGACATCCACAGTGGCATCCGCGGCTGCCACTTATATGAAACCGGTCTCTTACTTGAACATCTTCGTGCGCGTGAGCACCCATGCCACGATGGCGGCCAGCGCGATCGAGAGGATGACGACGACCGCAAAGCCCCACGAATCGCCCGTCAAAGGCATGCCGAGCATGCCGCCGTCCTGGAAGTTCATGCCGAACATCGAGAAGATGAGCGTGGGCACGGAGATGACGATGGAGATGATCGTGAACACTCGCATCACGTTGTTGAGGTTGTTCGACACGATGGAGCCGAACGTCTCCGTCATGCTGGCAAGAACGCCGCTGTAAATGTTGGCCATCTCGATAGCCTGCTTGTTTTCGGTGATGACGTCGTCCAGCAGATCGGCGTCGTCCGGATACTGCCTGATGCGGTCAAGGCTCGTCATCTTCTCGAGCACGATTTCGTTCGATTTAAGGGACGTGGCGAAGTAGACCAAGGTCTTGCTCAGTTCCATGAGCTGGATGATCTCTTCGTTGCGCATGGAATCGCGCAGGCGGAATTCCAGCTTGTCGCTTTCGCGGTCGATGATGCGCAGGTAACGCAGATACATCGTGGCGTTGCGGTACAGGATCTGAAGGATGAATCGAGATTTCATGAAGGTGTTGAACCCGCGGATCGTGCCTTCCATGAACGGATGCAGCAACGGGGTGTCTTTCATGCACACGGTGACGATGTAATCCTCGGTGACGATGACCGACAACGGGATCGTCTCATACCAATCGCGACCGCCCCGTTCTTCGACGGTAGGGATGTCCACGATGATCATCGTGTAGTCTTCCTCGACGTCCACTCGCGAGCGTTCCTCGTCATCCAACGGGGCGCGCAAATCGGCGAGGTCGATGTCGCACGCGGTGGCGACGGAGGTGAGTTCCACATCGGTGGGATCGGTCAGACACAGCCAGGAGCCTTGCTCAGGTTTCTCAATCGGCTTCGTATGTGAGTTCACCGTGCTGAATATTCTCAGCATTCCGATCACCTGCCCTCGTGCGCCGTCTTCCTGCCTTCATGATCCCGACCGAGGGATCAACCTATAGAAGAATACTCCGCCCCCGGGGCGTGGGAACGCCGCTCAGTGAATTTTTTATGAACAATCCTGTCGCCCGTCTGAGGATTCCCGAGAGTCGGCATCAGGATTGCCCTGAGAATTGAGCATCGCATGTGAGCGTCGCGCGTGGATGGAAGCGGCCTGGCTACAGGGATGCGCGCCCCACCGACCGTGCGCGACACGCCGAGTTTTGCGTGAGCGAAAACGCTATGTATAGTAGTCGAGGTTCGCAAGAACGGGGCTATAGCGCAGCTGGTAGCGCACCTCCATGGCATGGAGGGGGTCAGGGGTTCGAATCCCCTTAGCTCCACAAATCAAAGGTCCCAGTCAATTGGCTGGGACCTTTCGTTATCTTCGCCTGTTTATCGTCGTCCGCTTGTCTGCGTTGTGACTATTCAGCAATCCGCCCAACGGTTCGTTTTATCAGACGCCCGTTGCATTCCTCCGTTTGCGTCGCTGTGCCGGCAGGACGGCACAGCGACAGCGACAAGAGTGAACGCAGGGAATTGAAAGACCTCGGGCGAAAACCTCGAAAGCATCCCTGAAAACCATGGAACAGGCTGGGAAAGACCCGAAGAAAGCGACCCTGCGGTCAGTCCGTGCTGGTGCCCGTGGTGCTGCTGGCATGGGCGTTGCTGCTTGCCGAAACGGATGCCGAATCCGACGCGGACGCCGAGGGGCTGGAGGATTGGGATGGCGACGCGGATGCCGATGCCGTCGGATTCTTCGTCTCCTCCTGTGTTGCGGACGGCGACGCGGTGGCGGACGGCGACGCGGTGACGGATGCGCTTGCCGTGGCGCTCGGCGACTGATCCTGCGTCGGCGAGGAATCCACATCGTCGGTGGAATCCGTGTCGTCCAGGGAATCATTGGTGGAGGTCTCGTCGTCGAGCGGCGTATTGGTCTGCTGCTCGTGGGTGCTCGGCGAATCCCGATACGGCGTCTGTATTTGCTGCTGCATATCCGAAGGTTTGGTGCCCAGGCCTTCGCCGCCGGTCACGGCGCTGATGATGACGACGGTGAGGACCACCGCAATGAGCGAGCACACCAGTGCCACGATGAACATGCGCGCCTTGGGGCTCAACTGCTTCTTGCCAGCGGTATCGCCCTTGCCAGGCTTGGAGGAGTCCCCGCCTTGGCCGCTGCTGATCTCACGGCGCAGCTGCATCGGGCTCGGCTTCGCGTCCAGTGTCGCCTTGACAGCGGCGTCGCGCACAGCATCGGGCAAAATCTGGGTGGGCGCGGTCTCAGTGACGGAAGTGAATCCTGCGAAATCCTCGTCCTTGATGCCGCTGCCATCGCCTTCGGACTGGCCTGCATCTGCGCTGGTTGCGCTGCCGGTTGTGTCAGCGGCTGCTGTGCCAGCGGCCGCCGCCCCGCCAACCGATGACGCACCGATGGTTGCTTCCGACCCGTCCGCGAGATCATCATCCTGCGCCAGACGGGCTTGCATCTGCGTGCTGTAGGGATCGACGACGCCCACGGCGGCGCGGGGCTTGCGCTGAGGCTGCCCATCGCCCTGGCCGTCGCCGGATTCGGAATCCGTGGAATCCCCGTCGGCGCCGGTGATCTTCTGCATGGTGTCGTGCGATGCCTTGAGCACGTCCTGATACACCTGCGTGGCGAGCGCCGTGACGATGGATGCCACGGCGGCGCCAATCACCGATCCGGCGATGCCGATCTTGTTCATGAACAGAAAGGATGTCACGGCGGCGAGCGCACCCGCGAGAATCTGTGACCACTTGATGTTGCCGAAGAAATTCTTCATGAGCCCTCCCAACCGTTTGCCAACCAAGGAACCGACACCGACATCTGATGATATTGCCGGACCGGTCTCTTCGCCACCCGCTTCTGCACATACTCTACCGCAACGGCTCAATACGTTAACGGCGCTACTTCATCGGCTGAATAGACGGATGGGCGAATGGTGCTGACGGCGCTAATGGCTGCACCAATGACAGCGTCCGGCGCCGGTCACAGCCCGGTCACAGCACAGGCGGCACGGCTGCCGCCGTATCATGCGCCGCGTCCCCGCCGTTGCCCTGCGCGGCGAATGGATCGTTCCAATCGACACCAGGCTCCACGCTGGGACCGCGGTTGAACTCCGTCATGCGCCACAGCAGGGCGCCGTCGAGCGTGCGCAACACGCGAAAACGCACCCAATGGCCGTTGTCAGGGCCGCTGATCGAGGCATAGGTGGGGTCCACGACGTCCAAGTGCATGAGCTTCTGCGCGGTCTGCGAAATCCATGCGCCGTGAGAAAACACAAACAGCTCATGGTCCTGCCCGGCGCGGCTCGCCCAATCCTCCACGGCGAGCGCACCACGCCGCCCCACCGATGCCTTCGCTTCGGCGCCATGGCGCATCTCGCCATCCTGAAAGCGTTTCCACATGCCGAAGTCACGCGGATAATTCTGCTCAAGATCGGACCAGCGGCAGCCTTCCCATTCGCCGAAACTGCGTTCCTTGACGCGCTCATCCACAGCCACCTGCACGCCTGCAAGCCGCGCGAAACGCTCAGCCGTCTGGCAAGCGCGCTCCAACGGGGAGCTCACGACGATGGGCGTGCGACCGCTGCCCTTCACATAGCGCTCATACAGCGCTTGCGCAGTGCGGTCGGCCTGCCACAATCCGGTGTCGTTGAGTGGAATGTCCACCTGGCCTTGCAGCTTGCCGGCGGCGTTGTATGCCGTGCGGCCGTGACGCACGAGCGTGACCGCGTAAACGGTCTGCCCATGGGAATCAGCGCCGGGCATGTCAGGCCTCGTTGGAATCCGTGCCTGCGGTGGAGGAATCGGCGGAATCCTCATCGCCGTCCGCCTGCGACCCCTCCTCTTCTTCCAGCACGGACGCGCCTTCGGGCAGTTGCAGGTCGATGCGCGGGCAATCCTTCCACAGCCTTTCCAAGTTGTAGAAAGCGCGGGTCTGGGAATCCATCACATGCACCACGAAGTCACCGTAGTCCAGCAACACCCATTCGCCTTCCTCGACGCCTTCGCGATGGCGAGGGTCGCGCTTCGTCTGCAGGTACAGCTGCTTCTCGACTTCCTCGGCGATGGAAAGCACGTGACGCGGCGTAGTGCCGGATGCAAGGAAGAAAATGTCGGTGATGGCGAGGGGCTCGGAGACGTCGAACGCCACCATGTCCTCTGCCTTCTGGCTGTCCGCCGCCGCTGCCGCGATGCGCACCGCATCGATGGAATCCTGAACTGCTGCCATGTGTTGTGTCCTCTCTGTTGTTGTCCGGTTTCTATTGTTCTCTAGGATTTCTTGAAGTCCCTAAGGTCTTGGGCCCCGAGGAACTTTTGTTTGTGACGTTCCGTTGGTTACTGACGCAATGGACCGGGTTGGCCTGGCTTTTGTTTGCCACAGGGCGAAACCACCCCGATCCGATCCGACATCCGTCTCAGCGGGCGCCGCCCTGCGAGCCACGCTCCCACTTGGGCTTCCACCCGGGCACGACATGCTGCGTGTTTTCCGAATAGACCATCGCGTCAGACTCCACGTCATGGCGCACGACGGAGCCGGAGCCAGTCGTCACATTGTCGCCCACGGTCACCGGAGCCACGAACATGTTGCCTGCCCCCACGTGCACATTCGAACCGATCTCCGTATGGTTCTTGTGCACGCCGTCGTAATTCGCCGTGATCGTGCCACCGCCCACGTTCGTGTGCGTGCCGATATGGGTGTCGCCGATGTAGCTCAAATGCGGCACCTTGGAGCCTTCGTCGATGTGGGCTTTCTTCATTTCGACGAATGCGCCAGCCTTCGTGTCCGCGGCCAGGTCGTTGCCCGGGCGCAGATAGGTCCACGGCCCGATGGTGGCGCGTTCGCCGATATGCGTGCCCTGCACGCGACTGCGTTCCACGTGGGCGCCGGCATCGATCGTCGCATCGATGAGCGTCGTGTAGGGGCCGACCACAGCGCCTTCGCCAACCGTGGTGGCGCCTTGCAGGAAGCTGCCGGGCAGGATCTGGGCATCGCGGGCGATGGTCACGTCATCGTCGATCCACGTGGTCTCGGGGTCAAGGATCGTGACGCCTTCGCGCATCCAGTTCTCGCACACGCGCACATTGTGGGCCTTCGCCAGGCGGGCGAGCTGCACGCGGTCGTTCACGCCTTCCACTGCGAGGCTGTCGGGGGCCTGCCATGCCCCCACCTTGCCGAATTCACGTGCCTTCTCAAGGGCGTCTGTCAGATAGAACTCGCCTTGCGCATTGTCGCTGTCCAAGTCGGCGATGGCGCGCTCAAGCACCCGGGAATCGAATACATACACGGATGTATTCACCTCGTTGACGGCCTGCTCGGCGGCATTGGCGTCCTTCTGCTCGACGATGCGCAGCACCTGGCCGCTCTCGTCGCGGATCACGCGGCCATAGCCGAAGGGGTCGGCGAGCGTCGTGGTGAGTACGGTGGCGGCATTGCGCTGCTGGGCATGGTACGCGGCGAGGCCGCGCAACGTCACGGCGTCCAGCAACGGCATGTCGGAGGCCGCGATGAGCACGCTTCCCTCGAAACGCCCCTGTGCGCGCAACTGCTGCACCGCGCATTGCACGGCGCGGCCTGTGCCGGGCTTGTCGTCCTGGTTGACGATGACCACGGATTCGTCATAGTCGCGTGCCGCCGCGGCGACACGATCTGCCTGGTAGTGCACGACGACGGCCGTCGTGGCGGGGTCCAGGGCATGGACGGATGCCATGACACGCTGAAGGAACGTCTTGCCGGCAAAATCGTGAAGCACCTTGGGCGTGGAGGATTTCATGCGCGTGCCTTCGCCGGCGGCAAGGATGATGGCGACATCGAGGCGGGATGCCGCCGCGGATGTGGATTCTTGAGATTGCGCTTGTGAGATTTCGCTCATCGTTTCGGTTCTTCCCCGAATCCGCGAGGATTCGAATGTGACATTGTCTGCAGCGGCCCATGTCGGTATCACGTTGTCTGACGCGAACGGGTCTGAGCACAAAAGCGGCCCGTGCGACCGGCTCCGGCGATAGCCGGAATCGACCGCGCGGGCCGCGGCAATTCCCCCGGCAGGCTCGCATCATCCACACGCGCCCTGCCTTGCAATCACAACAGGCTGCAAAGCGGGGATTCAGCGGACTGATTGAGTCAGGTCGGACGGATTGAAGTCGTTCTCTACTTGAAATTGTAACAGCGGGAGCCGGACATGGCAGCCTGTGTCACATCCATGTGTGAATCTGCCACACGCCCCAGTCTCGTCCCGACGACAAGCCGCCATCAGCGAACTGCCGGTCAGCTGCCAAACTGTAATCAATAACCAAGGGCCAGCCAGTGGCACTTCGATGGAAAAAATCGGGCCCCGCGATTGACTCGCGAGACCCGTTTCTGAGTTCCCCCACCTGGACTCGAACCAAGACAAAGGGTTCCAAAGACCCGTGTGCTGC
>CAYVHC010000011.1:0-25202 GCA_964451025.1 uncultured Bifidobacteriaceae bacterium | reverse complement strand
CGGCCGTCGATGCGGTAGTCCTGGGTCAGGATGCGGCGACGCACAATCTGGCGCTGCAGTTCCTTGAACGCGTTACCCAGTTCCTTCTCTTTCTCGGCATCGTCCATGTCGGTGAACTCACCGGCGAGCTGTTGACGCACGCCTTCCTTGATCTGTGCAATGCGCTCCTGGCGGGGCAGCTTCTCAGCGATGGAGAGAGCCTCGTCGAGGTCGGCGTGAGCGATCTCGTCAATGCGGCGATACAGGTCGTCCGTGTACTCCGGGAAGAGTTGGAATTCCTTGGTCTCCTTGGCGGCGATGCGCTTGAGCTCGTTCTGGGCTTCGCAAATGACCTTGATGAACGGCTTTGCTGCCTCGATACCACCGGCGACGACTTCCTCGTCCGGCTTGGTCTGGCCCTCATCGTAGATGAGGTTCCAAGCGTTCTTGCCAGCGCCTGCCTCGATCATGGCGATTGCGACATCGCCGTTCTCGACAACGCGACCGGCGACAACGATTTCGAACACTGCACGTTCGCGTTCGCTCCAACGCGGGAACGCGACCCACTGGCCGTCAACGAGCGCCAGGCGCACACCGGAAACCGGACCTTCGAACGGCAGGCCGGAAATCATCGTGGATGCGGATGCTGCGTTGAGAGCCACGACATCGTATGCATCGTCAGGGTTGATGGACAGGATCGTCTCGACGACCTGCACCTCGTTGCGCAGCGTATGCGGGAACAAGGGGCGCAGTGGACGATCGATGATGCGGCACGCCAGAATCGCCTCAGACGACGGGCGGCCTTCACGACGGAAGAACGAGCCGGGAATCTTGCCGGCCGCGTACATCTTCTCTTCAACATCGACGGTCAGCGGGAAGAAATCATAGTTTTCCTTCGGGCTGGAGCCTGCCGTGGTGGTGGACAGCACCATCGTATCGTCGTCCAGATATGCTGCAACGGCACCATCCGCTTGCTGCGCAAGACGACCCGTCTCGAAGCGCAGGACGCGCTTTCCACGCGCGCCATTATCAATGACTGCTTCTACTGCCTTGATTTCGGGACCCTCCAAGGGTTCCTCCTTCTGTTGTGGTTATTACTTACTTCATTCATCCTCGGCATACCGGGCGCGATACCTTACGCGCCGGGGGCTTTCCTCATGCTTCACCGTCCTGCGCACCTGCGCGGGACCAATTCCTCACGTGTCGTTCCTCCGAATGCAATTCCTCCGATATGCAAAAGCGCCCGAGCCGTAAACGACTCGGGCGGAAGACTCCTAGTGGCGCAGACCGAGGCGCTCAATCAGAGAGCGGTAACGGTTGATGTCCACCTTCTCGAGGTAGCCAAGCAGACGACGACGCTGACCAACCATGAGCAGGAGGCCGCGGCGCGAATGATGATCGTGCTTGTGGCTCTTCAGGTGCTCGGTCAGATCGTTGATGCGCTTGCTCAGCAGCGCAACCTGAACCTCAGGAGAACCGGTGTCGCCCGGGTGGGTTGCATATTCGTTGATGATAGCCTGCTTTTCGTCAGTGCTCAGTGCCACAAGTCCTCCTTAAGAAACTTTGGCTGCGCGGTGCCACGGCCCTCTGCCGTAGCGCTCTGTATCCGCGGGCGGAACACGCCAAAAACTCACTATACAGCAAAGCCTGGTCGCGCCACGCCGCGGCAAGCTGCTACTTGAGTTGCGCATCCTTCTGTTCCTTGAGCAGATCGCGGATCTCGCCCAACAGTTCCAGCTGCATCTCGTCAGGCGTGCGGGTGTCTTCCTCGGCGTTGGCTGCCGCGTCATCCGTATCCTTGTGCATGACCTTCTTCAACGCATTGGAACCCGCTTCGCGGAACTTGTTCATAGGAACGACGATGAAGAAATACACCGCAATGGCGATGAGAAGGAAGTTAATGACGGAGTTGAGGATGGCGCCGAAGCTGATGACCGCTCCGTTGAAGCGAATGCACAGCATGCTTGACATATCCGGGTGCCCGAAGATCATGGCGATGAGCGGATTGATGAGGTTGTCGACAATGGAGTTGACGATCGACGTGACCGCAGCGCCCATCACAACGCCGACGGCCATATCCACGACATTGCCGCGCGAAATGAATTCCCTGAATCCCTTGAGCATAATGGCTCCTTCATAAGTACCGAAAATATCGGCGATCGACGGCGCAAAGCGCCGCACGGAGGCAGGCAGGCCGCGGTCGCGTCCACAAGAAACCGTCCTCGGCACCCAGCCTACACGGGGGCTCCTGACGAGGCCTCCGCTCGTCGATTCACCAGTTCCTGCACGCTGCGACCGTGCTGCGATTGCGCCAGCAATCAACCGAAACGATACAAGACGGTGGACGAGGGAATACGCAGCCGTCTACTTCAGCGCATCCGTCGCAGTCACCGTCGCCGGCAACATATCGCCCGAGTCCACGTTCACCCGGCTGAAGGTCTGCTCCGAGCCTACATTGGAACCTGTCGCGGATTGGGCAGCCGAGGATTGCTGCGCTGCATACAGACCCGCCGTGGCACCAGTCACGTAATACTGCTTCGCAAGATCGCCGTCCAAGCCGGATTTGACCAAATACAGCAGGTACGTCGTGCCTTCCGCCATGAAAGTCTCGCCCGAAGGCTGGTTTGTGGAACCCGTCTGGCGCACCACGATTTGTGATTTATCTTGTACGTCTCCCTTGAGCACGGATGACACATCAATGTGTAGACAGAGTGAATTCCGTCGTGCCATCAACGTCGGCAGCGACCTTTTGGGAAAAAACACTGCCGATCACCACCGCATCACTGACAGATGCCAGATCCGCAATGCTGCTATACATTGTACATTGTGGCACGCGAAATGGATCCAGTGGAGCTGTATTCACTGCCGAACGACGAACCACCAACGGTGTTCGTTGTACCGCATGCGGCGGCACCGCCTATTGTCAATGCCGCGACCGCAGCCAATCCCGCGACCTTACGCCACGCCTGGTGGCGATGATGCGAATTCGCAAACAATCCCTTGTTTTTCTCATCGTTATTCATATCGCCACTCATAGCCACTTCCTTACATCACAAGACTCCCTCCCCCTCAGCAACTCCGCTGAAGAAGTAATGTCATTGTAATGTTTCTTCACAGGCGATGATCAAGAAGTTTGTGAAGATACTGCAACATTTCGCTATCGCCCATATGGGGACGGACGATAGCGTGCTCACACGCATCAACGCACGATGCCTCGCCATGCGATGGTCATGACACAATCGGCCAAGGCGATGCATCACCATGCATCCGCGCGTCACACGAACATGCGAAGCACGCTCAACAGGCAGATGAGAAGAGTGATGATTTCAACAGCCCAGAACATGATGAGGGCAGCCCAATCCTCGGTCAGCACATTGAGCGGTGAGCTCTTCTTGACCACCACAAGAATCACCACGTAGAGCACGGCAAAGACTGCGAGACCCACTGCTGCCGCGAGAATTCCCACGTTCGCGGCATTCGCGACTCCTGCGGCGGAACCATACACCACGTAGGTGGAAAACCAGAACCGAGCTTTCAACAAGCAGAATCCCGAAATGAACTGCACGCAGGCCAGAAAAAGCAAAAATGCAGCAGTCCACTTGACACGCATGCTGTCGAGAAACGCCATGAGCAGCGACACGAAGCAAAACACGGTGACGCTCCACGACAACAGCGCTATGCCGCGCGGATCGACGGATGACAGCACAGCGATCAGCTGATTGGTGCGGTTGAACGCGAGCCAGCGGCCAGCACCATACGGCGCGATGAGCACCACAAGCAGGCTCAGGAGAAACAACAGCCAAAAACGAGGACGCGATTTGCGACGCTGGATGTCTGCATACGACAGCTTCGCCTCTATCTGCTCGTCAGTGAGCGACGGGACAGAGACATCGGCCGGCTGGGAATCGGCGGAATTGGAAACAACGGAATCAGAAGCGAGCTGGACGTGTGAATGAATCGCGGATTGACCTAGCATTCGGGTCTCGTCCGCCGCCTGTGCCTCACCAGTCGTGCTTTCAGCTGACGGGATGCGCTGTCCATCTGCCATGAGCGTTACTCGATTCCTCAGTACGCCGCGTCCATGGACGTGGCACTTCGCGGACCATTACCCCACCACCCTACCAGTCAGGAACGCCTCACGACATGTGCGCGGCACTGCGCCTGCCCACCATGGAGACTCCGCGTCGACCTCAGACGCCCCATGAGTTGAAGATTTCGAAGGGTTATGTATAATAGTGCCTCGGTTGTCGAGCAATCAGCTTCACAGACGTTGTCTCAGCTTGATTCGCCGATTCCACGCGGGCGTAGCTCAATGGTAGAGCCTCAGTCTTCCAAACTGATTACGCGGGTTCGATTCCCGTCGCCCGCTCCATCGCACTGCTGCAATGACCGCGCATTCCACTGTTTCTTCCATGCATTCGTTCCTTCAATGCCGCTAGACCAAAAGCCCTAGACCAAATGCCACGTGCGGCGATGGTATGGCGTTGGGCCTAGGCTTGCAATCGCCGCACGATGCGCTGCAGTGCCGTAACCCTTGTTGTCCACCCAATCGTAGGCAGCCCATTGTGGGTTCTTCTCGGCAAGGTCCGTCATGTAGCGATCTCGTGTCACTTTTGCAATCACCGATGCCGTGGACACCAAAGCACAGGTCATGTCGGCCTTGACCCGTGTAGACACGCGGCATGGAGCAATCAATGCAGGCGCGTCCAAGGTTTGCGCCGCAGGAGTGATGTAATCGTTCGGCCCATCCAAAATCGCATGGAAACGCGCACACCGCCCATCGGGCGCATCCGCTGCAGCACTTGTGGAACGGCACTCACCCACCCCGCAGACCGCGCACTGCGCCTGCACCTGCGCACCAACCTGCACAGCACGCTGCACCGCTGCGATTCCCCGCAATGCTGCCAATCCCAAGCAGTGCGAAATGCCCCACTGGTCAATCTCTTCACTGCTTGCCCAACCCACAGCCCATGCATCGCACCATTGCTGCAACTGTGGCAGCAACACCTCGCGACGATGTGGCGTGAGTTTCTTGGAATCCCTCACTCCGTCAATCGCGTCAATGCCCGCCGCCAACCGCTGAGCCGACACCGCAGCCACGCCCAGCGCCACCGGGCCAGCCAGACAACCACGGCCTACTTCGTCAATGCCCAGTACGAAATCCGCATCTGCAGCGAGGTCACGCTCCCATTCGAGTGTGGGAGCGACCAAAAGCCTGCTTGCCGTGCCTTTGTTGGAGACCATGCCCGACCTCACTGCGCGCCGGAGCCGGACGTGGAATTCGCATCAGGCACCTTGGCGAACACACCCTCATGGTTTTTCAGCGCTTTCATGTCAGAGACCGGCCAATACACGGCGAGAGCCACGCCCACCACATCGGAGACTGGCACGAGCCCGTTGTTGCCATCCCCCGTGTGATACCGCGAATCCGCAGAATTGGCGCGATTATCACCCAGCACAAACAAGTTGCCGTCAGTCACAGTAACGGAAAACGCAAATTCGGAAGGATCAGCGCCGGGGCGCAGGTACGACGTTTCGTCAATCTCCACGCCATTGACGGTCACCGGTGCGCCGTTGCCTTCGCACGCCACGCGGTCACCCGCCACGCCGATGACTCGTTTGATGAGATACTCCGATCCCGTCTCGGTGGTGCCGACGCTCAGCCAGTCAGCAGGATCCTTGAACACGATGATGTCCCCGCGTTTAATGTCGCCGCGGCTGGCGGCGATGCGGCTTGTCACCACACGATCGCCGATGCCAAGCGTGTTTTCCATCGAGGCGGAGGGAATCACATACATGCCGAAGAAGAAGCATCGGAGCACCACGACAATGAGCACCGGCACCACAAGCCAATGGAACACCTCACGCAGGGTGATGCCTAGATCGGATGGAGAGTTTCCACCAGATGCGCTGCCGTTGGCTGAGCGCGAGGCATACGCACCGGAGCGATCGCTACCGGTGTTGGCTGAATACTTGCCATCGTGTGTGTATGCCATATCCGCTGCCATCCCCATTGTCGATACTGTCAATCCACCGTGCACAGGATGTTTCCAATGTAATCGATGCTTCTGATAAAAAGAGAGTGAAACACCTGTAAAAAGCACAAGGGCCCAGGGCTTGGCAGCCTTGGACCCTTGCATACGAACGACGACCTTCATGCTATCACGCCGCAACGCACAGGAAGCGGCGGAAGCACTCAGGCAGCGTTGTCGCGGCGCTCGACGATACGAGCTGCCTTGCCGCGCAGCTTGCGCAGGTAGTACAGCTTGGCGCGACGCACACGGCCCTTGCGCACGAGTTCGATGGAATCGATGATCGGGGAATGCAGGGGGAAGCGACGCTCCACACCAGTGCCGAAGCTGATCTTGCGGACCACGAAGGTCTCACGCAGACCAGATCCCTGACGAGCGATGACCACGCCCTGGAAAGCCTGGAGACGGGTGTTGGCGCCTTCCTGGATCTTCACGTTCACCTTGACGGTGTCGCCCGGACGGAAAGCCGGGACCTCGGGTGCGTTTTCGAGCTGCTTAGCTTCAAATGCCTCAACGGCGTTCATAATGTTCCTCCGACGCCGCCGCGCATCAGCGTTGTCGGGGATGCGCCGCGAAACCGCGGGCACATCCGTTTCCATCCCCTCCGGTTTGCCATCGGGGGCGTGCCAATCCGCCGCGGTTTCGTGCGGCTGGACCTATCAAGGCTGTGCATCTGCGCGGCGATGCATAACCCGGCACAAACACACAGGATTGTACCACGTGACGCTGAAAACGACGCCGGCGGCACCACGTCACATTATTGCCTTTGCGCTAACCGGCAAAATCATCCGGTATCTCTATATCGGATTTCTGCACTTCCTCGATGTTCACATCCTTGAAGGTCACAATCCGCACCTTCTTGACAAAACGCGAGGGACGGTAGACATCCCACACCCACGCATCGGTCAGCTGCACGTCGAAATACACATCCTGACCAGCGGAGCGCACATTGAAATCGACACGATTCGCCAAGTAGAAGCGCCGTTCCGTCTCCACCACGTATGTGAACAGCTTGATGACATCGCGGTATTCGCGATACAGCGCCAGCTCGGCATCGGTCTCATAATTGTCAAGGTCTTCAGCGCTCACGACTCGTCTCCTTTACGGTTGCGGTTCCGCCCCAAGGTGCGCCACCACGCGCGCTTCTTGCCAGGCTGCCTGATGGCGTCGTCACCATACGCCCAATCGGTATGGACACTTGACGAACCACCATACTCGCCGCTCAGCTCGCTCAAAGCATCGTCGAGCGCATCGTCGGAGGACTTCTTCGACGATACATCGGCGGTCGCCGAGGCATGCGCAGCGTCATCGGCACGGGAAGGCGCGGCCTCATCTCCTTGCAATACCGCAGACTCCATACCAGCGGAATCCGACGGTGCAGAGCTGTCAACATGGGAAGCCGGCGCTGCCGTCTCGGAGGATGTGTTGCCATCCGAGGCTTCGGAATCAGCAGCGTCATTTTCATTTGCCTCGTTACGCGCCGCCAGTGCCTCTTTCACGCCAGGATTGTCGATGATGTTATGCAAGCCGAACGCTGCAAGAGAGCGGATGGGATCGTATTCTTCCGCGATTTCGTCGTAAATCAGCACATCATGGTATTCGCCATCGCGGCTGTCCCACATGGCGTTGCGCGAATGACCGGTGAGGTCGAATCCCAGGGATTCATACACACTGGAGTTGCGGGTATTGGCATCGGGCAGACTCAGCCAGATGCGTTCGAGCCCCAAGCCCACAGGCCGACGGGCGAAAGCGAAGGTCATGACTCGCGGCATCGCATCGCGTGAATAACCACGACCGCGATAATCCACGCCCAGCACCACTTGCAAACGGGCAGACTTGTTCCACCAATCGATGTCGACCAAGAAGATCATGCCAATGAGCGTGGAATCGGAATCATGACCCGCCTCAGCGGAATCATCATGGGATTCATGGGAATCCGTGTGCTGCGCATCGGTGTACATCGACCACGCCATGACGCCACGGGACTCCGGATCGGACCACCCCGGCATGGATGACGCGTCGGCAGCATTACCGACGCCGCCGGACCACGCCACGGAACGCGACACCCATGCCCTCACCACGGCACGTTCCGCACGCGACGATTTTCCGGTGATCGTTTCGGCGTCGTCAAACGCGTGAATGTCATCCATGCGCTGGCAATCCGCCCATGTCGCGGGACGCAATCGACACATCTCCCCTCGGATATCAGGGATGGTGATGACTTCTGGAAGCGTGCGTTCCCGTTCATCGGCTTCATCGGCTGAGGTGGACATGTGCTGACGTTTCCCTTTCTGCATAATGCATGCTGTGTCTGCTTGGACTCTGTGCCTCGACTATCGTAGCCCAGTTAACCGCCGTGTGTTAGCCCGGCGCGAACACTTCTCCATTTTCTTTTCATTGCCAAGGGCTGCCACACTCAAGGCATTGCCCCCCCAACGGTCTTCTGACTGCTTTCTGTGCCTTCGGTGCCTTCTATGCTTTCGGTGCATGAGGGAGGAACGAAACAGGGCACCGAACAGCGAACCATTCGATGCCCTGCATATGCCGGAATGCAGCCGATTGCACATTCAGCGGATGAGAGGTTCAGCCTTTGATCTTCTTCATGACCAAGCCGCTGACGGCCTTGGCGTCTGCCTGGCCGCGCGTCGCCTTCATCACGGCACCGATGATGGCGCCCATCGGCTTCATGTTGCCGGACTTGAGCTTCTCGACGATGTCGGGGTTCGCGGCGAGGGCCTTGTCGACCTCGGCCTCAAGTGCACCAGTGTCCTGCACAACCTCGTAGCCATGCTTCTTGACGACTTCGGCAGGGGTACCTTCGCCGGCAAGCACGCCAAGCACCGTCTTCTTGGCGAGCTTGTCGTTGAGCTTGCCGTCGGCGATGAGCTTCTCGACCTGCGCCACATCCGCGGGAGTGATTGGCATGTCGTCGAGGGACTTCTCCTGCTCGTTCGCGACACGAGAGATCTCGCCCAGCCACCATTTGCGAGCGCCCTGCGCGGAAGCACCGGCCTTCACCGTGTCTTCGATGAGGTCAAGCGCGCCGGCATTTACGATGTCACGCATCGCGTCATCGGTCAGACCCCACTCGGACTGCAGACGGTTGCGCCGTTCGCGCGGCATCTCCGGCATCTGAGCCTTGATGCGCTCGATGTGCTCGGGCGTGATGTGCAGCATCACGAGGTCGGGATCGGGGAAGTACCGGTAATCGTCGGCATCGGTCTTGAGACGGCCGCCGGCAGTGGATTGCGTGGCTTCATCCCAATGGCGGGTCTCCTGCAGGATTTCGCCACCGTCGTCAAGAATCGCCGCCTGGCGACGAATCTCGTAGGTCACGGTCTTTTCAATGCCGCGGAACGAGTTGACGTTCTTCGTCTCAGAACGAGTGCCCAGCGGGTCGTCAGGAGTGGGACGCAGCGACACGTTCACGTCGGCGCGCATGTTGCCTTGCTCCATGCGGGCGTGGGAAATTCCCAAGGCCTTGACGATGTCGCGCAGTGTGCGCATGTAAGCGCCTGCGATTTCGGAGGCACGCGCACCCACGCCGGTAATCGGCTTCGTCACAATCTCGATGAGCGGCACGCCTGCGCGGTTGTAATCGCACAGCGAATGGTCGGCACCTTCGATACGGCCGTCAGCGCCACCAACGTGCGTGTTTTTGCCAGCGTCGTCTTCGATGTGTGCACGTTCGATCGGCACTCGGAAGATGCTGCCATCGTCGAGCTCGACGTCAAGGTAGCCTTCGCCGTTCGTCGGCTTGTCGTACTGCGAGATCTGGTAATCGCGCGGCATATCCGGGTAGAAGTAGTTCTTGCGGGCGAACTGGCTCCACTCATTGATCTTGCAATGCAGCGCGAGGCCAAGCTTGATCGCGAAGTCAACGGCCGTGGCGTTCACAACCGGCAGGCTGCCAGGCAGGCCGAGTGAGACAGGCGTCAGCTGGGTGTTCGGCTCGCCGCCGAATTCCACATGCGCCGGGCAAAACAGCTTCGTGTTTGTGCACAGCTCGACGTGCGTTTCCAAACCGATGACCGGATCGTACTTCTTGACGGCCTCGGAGAACTTCATCAATTTTTCTGCCATTTTGAAACCTTTGCCTCTCCGTCAGTCAGCAAGCCACGGCGTGGCCATCTTGGTGAGGATGTTGCCGCCCCACGTCTCTTCCAGCGCGGCTTCGAGGGCCGCTGCCGGCTTATACATGACGTCGTCGCGCTTCTGGGGAGCGAAGAACTGGAAGCCCACGGGCATATTCGTCTCATCATCCACGCCGCACGGCACGGAGATGGCAGGCACGCCGGCGAGGTTGGCCGGAATCGTGGTGACATCACCCAAATACATGGCCAGCGGGTCGTCGGTCTTCTCGCCGAACTTGAATGCGGTCGTCGGAGCGGTGGGGGATGCAAGCACATCCACCTGCTCGAATGCCTTGGCGAAGTCTTCGATGACGAGTGTGCGCACCTTCTGGGCGGAGCCGTACCACGCATCGTAATAGCCGGCGGACAGCGCATAGGTGCCCAGGACGATACGGCGCTTGACTTCGTCGCCGAATCCGGCTTCACGCGTGTAGGCCATCATGTTGGCGGCGGTCTGCGGCACACCAGTAGGAGGCATGACGCGCAGTCCGTAACGCATGCCATCGTAACGGGCCAGGTTGGAGCTGACCTCAGACGGCATGATGATGTAGTAAGCGCCCAAGGAGTACGACAGGTGAGGCAGGCTCACCTCGGTCACCGTGGCGCCCATGGATTCAAGAAGCTTGACGGCTTCGTCGAAACGCGTGGCAACGCCGGGCTGGAAGCCTTCGCCATTGCCGTTGATCTCCTTGATGAGACCGACGCGCACACCCGTCAGGTCGCGCTTGAGACCCTCGCGGGCAGCGTCCACGACATGAGGCATGGGCTCGGGGATGGACGTGGAGTCACGACGGTCGTTGCCGCCGATGACTTCGTGAAGCAGAGCTGCATCGAGCACGGTGCGGGCGCAGGGGCCGATCTGGTCAAGCGAGGATGCCATGGCGATGGCGCCGTAACGGCTCACGCCGCCATAGGTGGGCTTGACGCCGACGCTGCCGGTGAAGGAAGCGGGCTGGCGGATGGAACCGCCGGTATCGGTGCCGAGTGCAAGCGGAGCCTCATAGGAGCTCACCGCGGCTGCGGAACCGCCGCCGGAGCCGCCGGGCACGCGCTGCTTGTCCCACGGATTGTATGTATTGCCGAAAGCGGAATGCTCGGTGGAAGAGCCTTGGGCAAATTCGTCAAGATTCGTCTTGCCCAGGATCGGCATTCCAGCGGCCTTGATCTTCTCAATGACCGTGGCGTCGTACGGCGGCACCCAGCCTTCGAGAATCTTCGAGGCGGCGGTGGTGGGGATGCCCTTCGTGACGATCATGTCCTTGATGGCAATCGGCACGCCCGCCAGTTCGGGAAGGCCTTCGGTCTCGCCAGCGGCAAGCTTCTTGTCGAAAGCGTCCGCCTGGGCAAGGGCATCGTCAGCGGAAACATGGAGGAATGCGTGAAGCTGCGGTTCCGCGGCATCGATGACGTCGAGCTCAGCCTGTGTCAGCTCACGGCTGGAGACTTCCTTGTTGCGAATCTTCTCCGCCATCTGCGAGGCGGAAAGCTTCACCAATTCGTTGTTCGTAGTGCTCATGGTTGCGTCTTTCACCTCACTCGCCCAGGATCTGCGGGGCGACGAACATGCCTTGATCGGTCACAGGGCCGCCTGCAAGGGCTTCTTCCTGCGTCAGCGGCTTCTCCGGCACATCCGGGCGCAGATACGCCTCGAGCGGAATCGGGTTTGCGGTCGGCTTCACGTCGTCGGTCGCGACCTTCTGGACCTCATCAATGGCGTCGGCGATGACGTTGAGCTCGCCCTGCATTCGGGTGATTTCTTCATCAGTCAGAGCGATCCTGGATAGGTCTGCCAGGTGCTCCATCTCTTTGCGTGTGAATGTTGGCATAGCCCCAACTATATGAGTTCAGTGTGACACGCCTAATTGCAATTCCAAGGAATCAGTTGGAGATTGGTCCGAGGATCCATTGGGGAAACAACTAGGGATTCCGCCCGAGGAATCAGTGGGATGCTCCGGGACATGCGTGCTGTGCTATCCACGCATGCATGGCCACTGCCGCCGCGGCGCCAGCGTTGAGGGAACGTACTGATCCGAATTGCGAGATGTACACCACATCATCGGCAAGGTCGAGCGCCTTGCGTGACAGACCGGGACCTTCCGCCCCGAAGAGCATGAGGCAGCGTTCAGGGAAGTCGTATGTTTCTATTGGCACCGCGCCAGGCACGATGTCAAGAGCGATGATTCGAGGCATAGGGAGCCCCTCATCCTCGGATTCACGCCGCACATCGTCGACGAGCGCTTCGATGCTGGGATGATGCTCCACGTGTTGGTAGAGCTCCGTCATGAGAGCGCCTTTGCGATTCCACTTGTGCGGCCCGACGATGTGCACGCGGTTGGCGGTGAATGCGTTGGCGGTGCGCACGATGGAACCGATGTTGAAATCATGCGTCCAGTTTTCTATCGCCACTTCGAACGGATGACGACCTTGAGCGTCCAGATCTGCTTTGATGGCTTCGACCGTCCAATAGCGATAACGATCCATCACATTGCGTCGGTCGCCTTCACGAAGCAGATTAGGATCAAAGCGCGGATCCTGAGGAGCAGGCTCACCAGGATGTTCCTCGCTCCAAGGTCCCACCCCTACTTCACGCAATTGCGGTTCTCCAGATGCCGCCACCTGCTTGGTGAATTCAGAAGGTTCATGCACTGTGGCGCCACCTCACTGATCGGAATTTGCCGGAGCAGAATCAGCTGAGCCGGAATCTGCGGTGGAGGAATCCGGAGTATCAGCTGCGCCACGCAAAGCGTATTCGTCGAACACTCCGACGAAAGGCAGCTGGGTGTGCGTATTGGTCACGGGATCGACCACATCAATGGAGGCAGCAGGCTCACCGGACGGAGAATGTACACCGCCGACGAGCGAAGCGATTGCCACCACTTGGGCGCCACGTGATGTGACGATGGAGAAATCAAGCCCCAGTTCATTGCCATGACGCAACGTCACCAATGACGACGTTTGCACATAGGACTTCTCTGAAAGCCACGAATCCAGCAGAATCACACGCTTGCCTTCGATTGCCGGCCCCTTGATGGAGGGGTAGACGAAATCCATGACGAAAGCATCAAGATCTTGCCCGCGCGATGCGGCGGCATGAACCATCGCGCATGCAAGCGGCACCGCGGCGGCCGTCAAAGCACCGACTGCATCGAAGTCATCCAAGCCATAGCCTTGCTCTTCCAGCGTGTCGAGCAGCACATGACCGGCCAGCTGGGCGCCTTCATGGTCGAGACTGACGTTCATCAACTCACTGAACGGTTTATCTCGCACCTCTGCGGCGACCATATCGCGCAGGCGATCCTTCGGCTCACGCATGTCATAGCTCATAGCGTCGCGCACTTCCGGCGCCCCGGTCGGTTTGAATTCGGAACTCATGCTTTCACCCTACTCACTGCCATGCACGACAACTCGATGACTCGTGGTTCATTAACTCGTGGTTTTATTAGTTCGGTTCGTCTTCTGTGGAAAATTCTGCGGCGGTCAGTTCGCGCACATTTGTCTTCTCCGGATCGAGCTGAATCGCGTGGGGCTCCACCTTGCTGATGTCGATTCGTTGGATCCTGCGCATCTGTGGCAACACGCGCCCTTCGAGAGAACCGACGAAAGCGTTGTAATCCCGGACTACACCCGTCACGCTCTTACCGAGTTTCTCGATATTGCTGCCCATCGTCGTCAGACGCTTGTAAAGCTCCTTGACGTCATCGAACAGCTCCTTTGCCTCATTGGTGAGCCCCTGCTGCTGCCACGCGTGGGCAACGGACTTGAGCACAGCCCACAGCGTAACCGGAGAGCACAGCGCCACATTGTGCGAAAAGGCGTAGTCGAGCAGCCCCGGATCCGCCTCCAATGCTGCTTGGAGCACAGCATCACTGGGGATGAACGCGATTGTGAAATCAGGTGCATCCGCCAAGGAGCTCTGGTAATCCCTCCTGGCCAGTTCATCCACATGCGCGCGCACGGCCTTCGCATGATTCGCGAGCAGCTCAGATTTTTCCTTGCGTTCGATTCCGGTAGCGGAGTCCGGAATCTGGCATGCCCTGCTGTAATCGCTATACGGGGTTTTGGCATCCACCGGGATGAACTTCCCGCCAGGCAATTTGATGACCATGTCGGGACGCTTGGAACCGTCATCAATCGCTTTCTGAATTTCGAAATCCACATGTTCGAGCAAGCCGGCGGATTCCACGATGTTCTTCAGCTGCACTTCACCCAAAACACCGCGCAGCTTGTTGTTGCTCAGCGTCGCCGACAATGACGCGGTGGCGCGATTGAGCTCCATCTGCCGTTCACTCAGCGCCTTGAGATTGGCGTCGAGCGCACCTTGCGACTGCTTGCGCGCCTCCTCCATCATCGCCACGCGATGGCCGAGTTCATCGAGATTCTTCTGCACTGGGGCAAAAGCTGATAGCAATACGGCCTGTGCGTCTTTCTGCCGGGCCTGCTCGGTCAGTTTCTCCCGTTGCTGGGCAGCGTCGCGATCCTTCTGGGCGTTGGCCCTGGCTTCCTCCTGCTGCTGCAACTGAGAAATAAGGGATTGCAAATACGCAATCTGCTGCTGCATCTGCGCAGCACTGCCATTGGCGGCAGCGGCCTGCGACTGCGCTTCAGACAGCTGTGCCTGCAGACGGGCGATGTGCGCCTGGGCGGATGGGTCCGAAGCATCCGGGAACTGCCCCTCGGATGCTTCGGGTCGCGATGCAGTGACGCGGCCGAGCAGAAAGCCCAGCGCCACGCCGACAAGCGTCATGATGATGAGGATGACGACCTCTCCGACTTGACCGAACATATGTTCGATTGTACACTAAACGCATCGGACGATACGCACGGCGCGTCCCCGCCTGAAACCTTACGGCAGGCAGCCACAGCAACAGCAGCCCCACTGCTGCAGCGGGCACGATTCGAGCACACTCATGGTCGGCATCACCATGACGATTTCGCGCATAACGAACATCGGGCATGGTGGTTTCATTCCCATGAATATGCACGTAGGTTGATTACGAAAGTTTCAAGCAGGCGCGCAATCCAAGCGCGCGTCTGCCACGTACCGAGGCTTTCGCATTCTCTTCCTTCACGACACATCCCGCAGCAGAACACACCGAGACTGCCCAATCTGCAAGGAACGAGAGAAACAGGAACGGAGGCCAGATGGGTGCCATCATCATCACGGCAGCGGTAATGCTCAGCATCGTTGTCATTTGGTATTTCTTCGGGAAGCAATCTGGAAGCGTCGCCCATGTGCAGGGCGGCCATCAAAGCATCGAAGTCACGGTGCAAGGCGGTTACTCCCCCGCCGTCATCGAATTGCAGGAAGGCATCCCTACATCCATCACATTCGACCGCAAGGAAACAGGCGAATGCACATCGCATGTCGTCTTCTCCGATCTGGGCATCGACGCACGGTTGCCCGGCAACCAACGCACGGTGGTGGAACTTCCCGCTCTGAAAGCTGGGGATTACCCATTCGCCTGCGGCATGAACATGGTCCACGGTTCACTGCACGTCGCGCCACGGGAATCCACCGCGGCCAGCCGCGCAATTCATACAGCCCCTGCAACTCCAACAGATTCCGCAACCCCAACAGACCAGGCAGCACCAACACGCCCTGCAGCGCCGACGGACGAAACCGAGCCGATGAACCACACCGCGCCAACGGACCAAACAACCCCAGAGAACCGCGCAACCCCGACGAATGCAGACACAGCCCATGCTGCGTGCGTCCCTCATGCCACAGAGGGTTCCGAGACGACCAACGAGAAATCTGCGGAAAGCGCCGATCTCAAACGCAGAGTCACACTGAGCGCGCTGCTCACCATTCCGGTTTTTGCATACGCAATGATCGCCATGTCCTCCAACACGTCCGCATGGCCAGCATGGCTGACAACCCCCCTGTGGCAGTTCCTCCTCATCACACCGGTGATGTTCCTGTGCGGCTGGCCCATTCACCGTGTGGGCTGGCTCGCCATGGCACATCGATCTCCTGAGATGAATTCGCTCGTCACCCTGGGTACGTTCGCGGCCTACCTTTACAGCACCGCCGTGATAATCATCCCGAAGGCATTCCCCGAAGGCTCACGGGAGCCTTATTTCGAATCGGTGGGCGTTGTCATCACGCTGGTGTTGCTGGGCAGGCTGCTGGAAGCCAAGGCACGCGAAGGCACCGGCAACGCCGTGAACGCTCTTATTGGCCTGAGGCCCAACACTGCAACAGTGCTAGATCCACGCGATGTGCAATCCGGCGCGTGGCGCAATCCTGGGGTTGGCCACACTGTCTCCATTGATTCACTGAAACCGGGTCAATTCTTCCTTGCACAAGCCGGCGACCGCATCCCCACCGATGGCGTCATCATGGCAGGAACCGCCCACATCGATGAATCGATGATCACCGGCGAATCCCGACCCGTCTCGCGCACGGTTGGAGAGCCCGTCACGGGTTCCACTATGGCGATGGACGCACCTCTCGCTGTCAAAGCAACGAAGGTCGGCGATGACACCGTTCTCGCCGGAATCGTCGATATGGTGGCGAAGGCACAGGCGACAAAGGCGCCGGTGCAGCAACTCGCCGATAAGATCGCCGCGGTGTTTGTGCCCGTAGTGATCCTCATATCCCTATGGACATTCGCCATCTGGCTCACCGCGGGACCGCAGCCGCGCCTCGCCCACGCTCTCGTGACCGGAGTATGCGTGCTCATCATCGCATGCCCCTGCGCCCTAGGACTTGCCACGCCACTATCGGTAACAGCCGGTTTGGGACTGGGAGCCCGCAATGGCGTGCTCGTCACTTCCGCGAGCGCATTGCAACGCGCGAAGGACATCGCCATCGTCGTATTCGACAAAACCGGCACCATCACCCAAGGCATCGCACACCTTGCCGACAAGGGACAGGCAGCTGCGGCATCTACACCGTCAGGAATGCCGGCAATCAGCTATGCGGATGACCCCATCAAGCCTGATTCCTCCAAGGCCATTGCAGCTCTCAAAGCGCGCGGAGTACGCACAATCATGCTCAGTGGGGACACGGAATCCACCGCCACAGCGGTAGCAAGCCAGGTCGGCATCGACACAGTGATTTGCAATGTATTGCCCGATGGCAAGGCACAGTGGATTGACCGCATCCAGAGTGAAGCTGAAAACGCAGGACAGCATGGTCTCGTGGCAATGGTGGGCGACGGCATCAACGACGCCCCAGCACTGGCGACCGCCGACATCGGCATCGCCATGGGCACGGGCACAGACGTGGCCATGCAATCCGCGGACATCACCATCATGGATGGCAGCCTCACAGGCGTCATTACCGCGATGAATCTGTCGAAGGCAGCAATGCACAATATTCGAGAGAACCTTGTGTTCGCCTTTGCTTACAACATCATCGGCATCCCTTTGGCTGCCGGAGTGCTGTATCCATTCACCGGCTGGCTGCTCAGCCCGATGATCGCCGGTGCTGCGATGGCGATGTCCTCCATATGCCTTGTCCTCAACGCCAACAGACTGCGCTCAGCACAAGTGGCAGCGAATACAACCGCCACGATGCCCCAGCACTCCAAGCCCATGGTCATTGTGGACTCGCACTCCAACACATCCTCGCACACCAACACATCACAGAAAGGTAACGACATGTTCCATTTCGGTAAGAAGAAAGAAGAATCCACTGCGACATTCACCGATCCGGTGTGTGGCATGAGCGTCGGAGCCGATTCCCTCTCCTGGGAATACAAGGGCACGACGTATCACTTCTGCAACCCTCATTGCCTCGACTCCTTCAAGAAGGATCCAGAGAAGTTCCTCAACGACTAACCACCACAGGACGCGCCGCACGCCTGACTGCGCCTAACTGCGCCTGACTGTCATCTGACCGCCACCCGATGCACTGCCGCCCGACGCGCTGCCGCGATAGCTCCACAGAGCACACTCACACAATAAAAGTCACGGATTATAAAAATGCGGATTATAGTCCGTGGCTTTATTGTCTGTTTCCGCTCACGCTGTGGGCATGGCAACGACAAAAGCAGGCAGCACACAACACCCCGCCTCTCAAAAAGGCACCCATGCCGACAACCACTCTGCCCATACCGACGATCACTCCACCGGTCGCGTAACCAAGGAAGACGCCACACATCGCAAACTGTTTGGTGACGCCATCCGCCGCACTCGTCTCGCACGAGGGTTATCGCAGGAGGAACTCGCCCACAAGTCAGGAATGGATAGATCCTACATGGGTCGCATTGAACGAGGAGAGCAGGCGCTCAGCATCGACAAAATCTGGCATGTTGCCGACGCCCTGGACACAGATCCTTCTCGCCTATTCGCGATCAGCCTCGAGATTGACGCAATGGAACGCGAGCGCGAACAAGACGAGAGGGAAGGATTTCACGGCATCGACCTCGGCACGGATGTTTAAGGATGGACGTTTAAGGATGAACGCCGAAGAATAGACGTTGAGGAACAGACGTTGAGGAACAGACATCAAAGGATGAACATCGAAAACCGATCTTGAAAAATAGACAACGGGCGTTACAAACAGACGCTTGAGAACTGCCGTAAACAACAGTGGCCGTAAACAAAAGTTAACGTCTCAACCCATCCGCTGCCCAATCCATCCACTCGAAGTTCACACTTACTCCATCCGCCCTGAAGCTCAAACGAAAAACGCTCGCTGGACGGTGCAGCACATACCATATGCCACAACGTCCAGCGAGCGCACGCCTAGAGACCTGCTGAGATCTCAGCAACCCTCAGGCAGGAGACCTCAGACCACCTGCGGTTGCTCGTTGGTCTTGTCGGTGAGTTCCAGATGCTGGCCGCCGGTCTGGTCCACCACCACGGTGTCACCGTCATGCACGCTGCCAGAAAGGATCATGCGCGCAAGCTGATCGCCCACCTCCGTCTGCACCAGGCGGCGGAGCGGACGAGCACCGTAAGCGGGATCGTACCCCATGTCGGCGAGCCATTCGCGTGCAGCGTCGGTCACATCGAGCTTCACACGGCGATCCTTCAAGCGGTCCGCAACCTGTGCAACTTGCAGATCCACAATGCCACCGAGCTCGTCACGAGTCAGCGGATCAAACATGATGATCTCGTCAAGACGGTTGAGGAACTCAGGCTTGAAGTGAGCACGCACCGCGTCCATAACAGCCGTATGCTTCTCATCATCGTTGAGCGACTCATTGGTGAGGAACTGCGACCCCAAGTTCGACGTCATGATGAGGATCGTGTTCTTGAAGTCCACGGTCCTGCCCTGGCCATCGGTCAGACGTCCATCATCAAGCACCTGCAAGAGGATGTCGAACACCTCAGGATGCGCCTTCTCGACCTCATCGAACAGCACGACGGAGTACGGACGACGGCGAACGGCTTCCGTGAGCTGGCCGCCCTCCTCGTAACCGATGTAACCGGGCGCCGCGCCGATAAGACGCGAGACGCTCTCCTTCTCCATGTATTCGCTCATGTCGATGCGCACCATGGCCTTCTCATCATCAAACAAGAAGTCCGCGAGCGCCTTCGCCAACTCCGTCTTGCCCACGCCGGTGGGTCCGAGGAACATGAACGAACCGGTCGGACGGTTCGGGTCAGAGATGCCTGCACGCGAACGGCGCACTGCATCCGACACCGCTGCAATCGCCTTCCTCTGCCCGATCACGCGTTTGCCCAAGTAGTCCTCCATGTGCAGCAACTTCTCGTTTTCGCCCTGCATCAAGCGACCCACAGGGATTCCCGTCCACTCCGAGACAATCTGCGCCACGGAGTCGGCGTCCACGCGGTCAGGGACCATCGGCTCACTTGCCACGGCACCATCGGCACCAGCTGCACTAGTGTCCTTCGAGTCCTTCTCGGCCTTCTCGGCTGCGGCGATCTGCTTTTGCACGTTGGGAATCTCGCCGTAACGGATCTGCGACGACTTAGCATAGTCACCAGAACGTTCCGCGAGATCGGCCTGCGTCATCAACTCATCGAGCTTCTTGCGCAGGTCGCCCACCTTGTTGCGGCCCGCCTTTTCGCTGTTCCAACGCGCGTTGAGCCCAGCAAGCTTCTCACTCAGGTCGGCGATGTCCTTGTTGAGGTCGGCGAGGCGTTCGCGGGACTTGTCGTCCAGATGCGCTTCCGCTTTGTCGGCTGCCTTGTTATCCTTCGGATTGCCGAGAAGATACGCCTTCTCCATCTTCAAGCGGTCGACGCGACGGCTCAGCTCATCGATCTCCTCAGGCGAGGAATCAAGCTCCATGCGCAGACGCGCAGCGGCTTCATCAACCAGATCAATGGCCTTGTCGGGCAGCTGGCGTCCGGTGATGTAACGGTTCGACAGCTTCGCGGCCGCCACCAACGCGTCATCGGAAATCGTGACCTTGTGGTGAGCCTCGTACTTGGGCGCAATGCCACGCAAAATCGCAACGGTATCTTCCACACTCGGCTCGCCCACGAACACCTGCTGGAAACGACGCTCAAGGGCGGGGTCCTTTTCGATGTATTCGCGGTATTCGTCCAGCGTGGTGGCACCAATCAGATGCAGCTCACCGCGTGCAAGCATCGGCTTGATCATGTTGCCGGCATCCATCGAGCCTTCGGCGGAACCGGCGCCCACGATCGTATGAATCTCATCGATGAACGTGATGACCTGGCCGTTCGAATTCTTGATTTCGTCAAGCACGGACTTGAGGCGTTCCTCGAAATCACCGCGATACTTGGACCCGGCGACCATCGATCCCAAGTCAAGCGAAATGAGCTTCTTGTCGCGCAATGTGGACGGCACGTCGCCGGCGACGATACGCTGCGCCAAGCCTTCAACGACGGCGGTCTTGCCCACGCCAGGCTCACCGATCAGCACCGGGTTGTTCTTCGTACGACGAGACAGAATCTGAATGACACGACGAATCTCGTTGTCGCGGCCGATGACCGGATCAAGCTTGCCTTCCTTCGCGCGCTGCGTCAGGTCGGTGGAGTATTTCTCAAGCGCCTTGTAGTTGCCGTCGCCACCCTCAGACGTGACTTTCTTGTCGCCGCCGCGCATCTTCGGAATGGCCTTGCGCAGCGTATCCGCCGTCAGGTTGTGACGCGTCAGGATGTCTTGCATATGACCGCCGTCTTGTGCAAGGGCGATCATCAGCGTTTCGCCGGACACATACGTGTCGCCCAGACGCTGCATTTCTTCCTGCGCTTTAACAAGCGTCGCCTGCAATTGGCGGCTCGGTTCAGGCTGCGTTGTGGTGCTGCCAGTGGCGGACGGCAGGTCCACGAGCGCACGGTGCACATCGGCTCCCACCGCCTGAGGATCGCCGCCGGCGTTTTCGACAAGGGCACGCCCCGTACCGTTCTTCTGACGAAGCAATGCGTCGGCCAAGTGCAGTGTTTCGATTTGCGGATTGCCCGCTGCCGCGGCGCTCTGCACGGCGTCGCTGATGGCCTCCTGCGCCATCGAAGTGAACTGGATACTCATATCTCTTCTTTCCTGTGCTTGGTAGGCCGTGCCTTCATGCCACCGGCCTACGAAGTTACGTGTTCGTTTGTTGTCATGGTCTGAGGATGTGCGTTCCGATTGCCGCGCTTGAGAATGGTGCGATTGTGCAGCACGCTCGCGCCGCTCGTCCAGAACCCGTCCCTCAGAAGTTCTGAAACAATCATACAACAAAAACTTGAGTTGTAAAGACTCAACTTTTGAAGATCAAAGAATTACGCTGACGGCATGACCCGCCACAGCCAACACCCACACACCAGTTCCATCCCATATACCGTCACCCCACACTTCACTCACCCACCCACACCCGCACCTCACGCACCCACACTCCGGCTCCATCCCGCGTACCGCAAACCCCACACCCAGACCGCGCCCACCCAGACCTCACCAACGCCCCAACTTCACCAACGCCCAAAACAAAACCGGCGTTGCGCGCCGGTTGCCACTATCGGCAACCACCACACAACGCCGGCCTTGCACTAGAGTCTGGAATCGCAACTCACTGCGGTTCACAGCAATACCGCCGCAGCTCGCCGCGGCTCACTGCGGCTCGCCGCAACACCACTGCAACCCAACTCACTGCGACACATCAAGCCCCAGCAGGTCATCGATCGTCTCGCGCCGGATCATCACGTGCGAGCCATCATGGCTCACCGCCACAACGGCCGGGCGAAGCGCCTGGTTGTAGTTGCTCGCCATCGTGCGGCCATACGCACCGGTCACCGGCACGGCGAGAATGTCGCCGCGCTTGATGTCGGAGGGCAGATGGCAATCCTTGACCACGATGTCGCCGGATTCGCAATGCTTGCCGACCACGCGCGCCAGCATCTTGGTGCCAGAACCCACACGATTGGCAAGCTCCGCCTCATAATCGGCGCCATACAGCGCCGGGCGAATGTTGTCGGACATGCCGCCGTCCACCGAGACATAGGTACGCGTGGTGCCGTCGGACAACACCACCGGCTTGACCGTGCCCACGCGATACAGCGTCACGCCCGCAGGCCCCACGATAAAGCGTCCAGGCTCAAAGCTCACGACAGGGGCGGGCAACCCCTTCATAATCTCCGCGGTGAACGCCTTGGCGATGCGCCTGAGCGTTGCCGCCACGTCCATCGACGAATCGGAATCAAGATACGGCACGGAGTAGCCGCCGCCGAGGTCGATTTCAGGCAGCACGTAGCCGTCCGTCGCGTAGAAGGTCTTGCGCAGCAACAACACGCGTCCCACCGCTTCGATGAAAGCGTCCGCGTCATGGATCTGCGAACCGATGTGCGAGTGCACGCCCACGAGCTCCAGGTAATCATCGCGCTTGCGGATGTCCTTGAGGGCAGCGATCGCCGGACCATCCGCCAATGCGTTGAGCGCCGCCTCGAGCTTGGGGTTGCGGTCCTTCTTGCTGGGCGGAATGGCATACAATGAATTGATGCGCGGCGCATCGTCAGGCTCCGCCTCCGAGGCGTGCTCCACCTCATCGGGGCGATCATATTCACCGGTGAGCACGGATGCCGAAGCGCCGGGGGCCAGCAGCGGCACGCCGAACTTCTGGTCCTCATGAGCGGTGGAGATGTATTCGTGACCGCCGGCATGCACGCCCACGGTCACGCGCAGCATCACCTTGGCGCGCTTGTCGTGGGCGCGGGCGATGCGTTCGACACGCGCCGCCTCGTCCGGGGAATCCAGCACGATCTTGGCGAAATCGTTGTCAATGGCAAGCGCGATTTCTTCATCCGTCTTGTTGTTGCCGTGCAGCACAAGGCGACGTCCGGGCACTCCGGCGGCGAGCGCGATGCGCATCTCGCCCAAGGTGCACGTGTCGATCGTCATGCCTTCTTCGGCGACGATGCGGCAGATTTCCTTGCTGATGAAGGCCTTGGCGGCGAAACTCACGTGGGTGGTCGTGTTGGGGAACGCATTGCGCGCTGCCTCCACAAAATACTTGGCGCGGCGACGCACCTCATCCGTGTCCATCACATACAGCGGGCTGCCGTAGCGCTGCACGAGATCGAGTGCGTCATAACCGTGGAACGAGATGTTGCCTTGGGCATCACGCCGCGTGGCGGCCGGCCATACCGCGCTCATTTTCGTGGCGCCTGCCACGCCCGCCCCGCTGGGAGGATTCGTTGCATTCATGATTCACGTCTTCCTTCTCAAATCAGGCAGTGCCAGGAATGCCCGGCATTGCCGCCGATGCCATGCGCCATGCCATCCGGCGCGGCGCCGACCTTCATCGTCACATGGCGTCGGGCGCCGACACCCCCAGCAGATCCAGACCATTGGCGATGACCTGCTGCACAGCGTCGTTGAGCGCCAGTCGCGCTGCGGCGCGGGCCGGCTCCGGATCTTTTGCGATGCGCAGGGCTTCCACGTCCTTGGCATCGCCGCGCGCCTCGGCATCGGTCAGTTCCATCGGCACCACGCGCTCTGCCGCATACCACTTATGGTAACGTCCGGCGAGCTCCTCCAGGTAGTGAGCCACGCGGTGCGGGGTGCGTTCGTCGCCCGCCTGCTCCAGCATCGACGGATACAGCGCCAGCTGCGCCAGCACTTCGCCATCCGCTTCGGTGCTCAGCAGCGACATGTCGGCGCCATCGCGAGTGATGCCCGCCGCAGCGGCATTGCGGTCAACGTTCTTGGAACGCGCGTGCGCATATTGCACGTAGTAAACGGGGTTGTCGTTGGAATGGCTGGCGAGCAGATCCAGGTCGATGTCGACGGACTGGTCGTAGCTCGTGCGCGCCAGCGAGTAACGCGATGCGTCCACACCGATGGCTTCCACGAGGTCGTCGATGGTGACGACGTTGCCGGCGCGCTTGGACATGCGCACGGGCTTGCCGTCCTTGACGACGTTGACGAGCTGACCGATGAGAATCTGCATGTTGGTGCCGGGCTTGTCGCCGAATGCCGCGCACATGGCCATCATGCGGCCAATGTAGCCGTGGTGGTCGGCTCCGAGCATGTAAATCGCAACGTCCGCCGGATCGGTGGCGCGGTGACGCTTGTCGTAGTAGTAGGCGATGTCAGCGGCGAAATACGCGTAATTGCCATCGGATTTGATGATGACGCGGTCCTTGTCGTCACCGTACTTCGTGGAGGCGAACCAGGTGGCGCCGTCCTTTTCGTAAATGTCGCCTTTGCCGCGCAGCAATTCGATGGCGCGATCCACGGAACCGTTGTTATACAGGCTGTTCTCATGGAACCACACGTCGAAGTTGACGCGGAAGTCCTTCATCGACTGCTGGATCTCAGCAAACATCATCGGCACGGCGCGACGGCGGAATTCCTCACGCTGCTGCGAATCTCCCTCCGCACCGTCCTCGCCGGTGACGCGGGGAAGCGCGAGCACGTCCACTCCCTCAGCCTTCGCTTCATCGATGACGCGCTGCGCGATCTCGTCAATGTAGGCGCCCTTGTAGCCATCTTCAGGGGTCGGCTCTTTGTGGGCGGCGGCGACGAGGGACTTGGCGAAGCGGTCGATCTGCGTGCCGTGGTCATTGAAGTAGTATTCGCGCACGACCTTGGCGCCGTTGGCTTCGAGCACTCGCGCCATGGAATCGCCCACGGCCGCCCAGCGCGTGCCACCGATGTGAATCGGGCCGGTGGGGTTGGCAGAGACGAATT
>CAYVHC010000010.1:0-28496 GCA_964451025.1 uncultured Bifidobacteriaceae bacterium | reverse complement strand
CGAAAGCCTGACTGCGAATTTATCCGAGAATGTGACCGCGAGCAACGAGAAGGAGAGCAGGCAGAAGAAACCAAACGCATGAATATACGCATAGCCGTTCGCCTCCTTTCCACCATCACGTCTACCGCCTCATTACGGTTTTATGACGGCTGTCACAGCTACCCCTTGGCTGATGTCCGACGAAACTGCGCAACGAGCGCGACCGCCGGTGATGCACCCGAACACCATATGTTCGCCAGCTTTTATGTGATTCCCTGTTTTCAGGGTACCATCGAACAACTTCACATGTAAAGTCGGGGATCTTGGCGTTCCTGTCGATGCTTTCTTCGAACAGTAACAGTAATAAGGTTCATCAGTTAAGGCTCATCAGCAAAATCAAACGTTTTACTTACTGATGGGACATCTACGCTCTCCGTGATTCTCAATGCTCCTCTAGGGCAATGGGTAGGCTGAGACGCTGAATGCCCCGCGCGTTGCGCGGCTCACGGTGAGGAAGGACGGCCCGAAAACGAAAAGCACCGACAAGACAATCATTGTGATACACGCCGAGGCCACCTCCGACGCCCAGGCCATGGGATGGGCATGGGCGGATGCGAGCACCCACAAATATGGCGGCGCCCCCTGCGGCACCGTCTACCTAGGCACCCTCACCGGAATCTTGCTGGCGCTCCGCTCCCACACCGACCCCCAGCACCTCGCTATCAAAACCGACTGCCAGCAGGCGATCGCCGCAATCAACGCCGCACGGTCGGGACACAAACCGACGACACCGTCCGGCCGCAAGAACTTCCCTCTCATCCAAGCGGTGCTTAACGAAATCCGCCGCCACAACGCCCCCGTGTCTTTTCACGCCATCGACGAAGAAACGCCTGTGATGACACTGAAAACCGCTCGGTTGTTTGCCCAACAGCAACTGCAGGCCTTCGTCACCGACCCCAAGCACGCACCGACGGGAATTCCGCGCGAAACGCTGGATGTGATGATTCGGCGTCGCCTCATCTCGGAAGAATCGATTGCACAAGCCCGGAAAGGTGCGCAAACCAAGGCAAGCACAAAGACTGGGCACAGCACAAAGGTCCAGCACAACACACAGCACAACACAGATACATCCAGCCAGAGGCAAACCGGCACATCGACACCATCCGGCACATCGATGCAGGCCAACAAAGCCTCAGCCAAGCAAAACGACCGGCCGGATGCACAAACTGAAACAACATCCGCACACGACACATCGGCACGCGGCGGTTCCCTGAGCAACGCTCGCCATGGCGGCACACACACCGCTGCACACGCTGCCGAACACGCTGCCGAGCCAAGCCATGCAGCGCCATCACAGGATCCGGAAACCCCCATGCCGACGCGCTCACAGCCCGTCCCCGAGGTGCCGGCGCCCCCTCGCCCACGCCACGCAGCCGCAGAAACCAGAACGGGCGAACCCCAGGAATCGCAACTGCTCGAACTGTTGCACAGCACCGTGCGCAATCTTCGCTCCAGCGCGCAAGCGTTGCGCGCCACGGCGCAGGCCTACGATTCCGCCCTCAAGCACGCCAAGGACGCCACGCCTGGAATTGACGGCAACCCCATCACGCCACTGTCCGAGAAGCCGCTGCGCAAGGCTCGCAAACACACGAAAGCCGCGGCATTGGAATACGAAAAGGCGGCGGAGGAACTGGAACAATTCCTCAACAGCTATGGGGACACCGACAACGTTCCCGCCCAGGAATCCCTGCATGCCGCGAGGTGGAACCAATGACAGGCACGCATACCATCCATATCTCCACTGACGGCAGCTTTCTGCCCGGGTCCCGCCCCGTGACCGGCTGGGCATGGGTGAACCACACCACCGGGCTGCATGATTGCGGCGGCTCCCTCGGCGGCAACATCCAACTGGGCGAATTATGCGCGATATTGCAGGCGTTGCGTTCGCATCCGGGCACCGAAAAGCTGGTGATCGAGTCGGATTCGCGCGCTGCGATCGAGTATTCCACGAAGCGCGAAAGCACATGGTCCCAAACCGGCTGGGTGAAGGACAACGGCAATCCCGCACCCTACTTCCTCTCGGTGATCCGCGCCATTCACATGGAGATGGAGGAACGCGAAGGTCCGATCGACTTCGTCTGGGTCAAGGGACACGCGGGCAACGAATTCAATGAGCAGGCCGACCAATTTGCGCGCGGATATGCCACGATGTGCCGCGACTTCCACGCGCCGTCGAAGATTCCCTCCGAGGCGCAGATAGACCTGATGCGCGTGCCGCTGCAACTGGCGGGGCGCGTGATTCAAACCGGCACCGACGACATGATGCAGGCGCTGGACCCTACCAATTCCGCCGCTGCCAAGGCTGACGCCTCCCGCGCGGCCGTGGCCGCCGCCAATACCGTGGGAGTCGTTCCCGTGACGGTTCGTCACACGCCGGGCACGGCTGACAATCATGATGCAACCAGCCCCGCGGCAGGCGATACCGCGGATGCCCACGCCACGGATGCCGCCGCCGCGACGCACACGCAGCGAGTTGTGAGCTCAGAGCGTTCTATGAACTCGCAGTCTTCTGTGAACTCGCAGCCTTCTGTGGATTCACAACCTTTTGCAGACATGCAATCTTCCATGGACGTGCAACCCTCCCCGGACGTGCAATCCTCCCCGGACGTGCAGGAAGGATTCCTGCAAGCACAGTTGCTGCACGACCTCACCGCCGCACTGCGCAAGGCGACGCATGCGCAGCAAGATGCCGCCGAGCGTTATGCAAAGGCGGCAGGAATCCCGCCCTCTGCGCGCGTGGCAGATGCCGAAGACAATCTCAACAAGGCGGCGAAACGTCAGGAATCCCTCGCCCAAGCCATTCGCGAACTGGTTGAAACGCTAATCTGATCCAACTGGTCTGATCCAACTGAATCCTCGTGCATCTTGCGTTGCATTCCGTGCACAGGGCGGAACGGGCAAGCGCTGCAATTCGCAGTGGAACCGTATGATGGAACGCATGTCTACTATCACGGTTTCAACGGACGGCAGCGCGCTGGGCAATCCCAATGGTGCGATGGGCTGGGCGTGGGCTGACCACGTTGGCGGCGGGTGCGATGCAGGCGGCGCTGGCAACGGCACCAATCAGATTGGTGAATTGTGCGCCGTGCTGCAAGCCCTGCGCACACACAAGGGCGCGGATACGCTCGTTATCGAGAGCGATTCGCAATACGCCATCAAATGCTCCACCGTGTGGTTGCGTAGCTGGAAGCGCAACGGCTGGCATAATTCACAAAAGCAGCCGGTCAAGAACGCCACGATCATCAAGGCCATCGACTACGAAATCTCCCATCGCGAGGGACCGGTCAAGTTTTCGTGGGTGAAAGGCCATGCGGGCAACGAATTCAACGAAAAGTGCGATATGCTCGCGCGCGGATTCGCAGAGCAATGCAAGCAACACGGTTCCAACGGATTTCTGCCCATCGAGGGGTGGAAGGATCTGATTGCGAGCCCCTACGCCAGTCGCCTCAAGGTTCCTGACGACGTGATGCGCGCGCTTGAAGGCGGCGAAGCCACCGTCAGCCAGACCATCGCAAGCACTATGCACGCCACGTCATACGGAAAACGCAATGCTGGAGCGACCGGTGCAGCCGGTAGCGGCAACGCGACTGGTGGTAGCGCGGTTGGTGACACTGCTGTGGCTTACGGCACCCGCCGCGCAACCGCCGCACCGCAACGCCATGACACCGTTGCGGCACAGGGCACGTCAACACAGGGCACACCATCACAGCGCGCAACCCCGCAACGCGCAACCCCGCAACGCCATGTGGTCGAGCCGCCGCTGTTCCCGTCGGATGCGCCAAGCACCGCGGATCAGGCAGAGCTCATCAACCGCGCCGCCCGACAACTGCTCGATGCATCCACACGTCTCGATCAAGCAACCGCACGTTATGAAGACGCCGCAGCAAAGCTCGAAGCCGTCATCAAACGCCTTGACGACGCCACAAGGAATAATATGCACCAAGGAACGCTGTTCTGAAGGCGTCGCGCAGATCGACGACGGGTGGATGCGCCGCGGCTTCGGCGCAGCGCAACAATTCTTATAAGTAAACAATTCTCACAGACAAAGGAGAAAAATGGACAAGGCACAGCAAGACGCACTCAAGAAGGCAGCTGGCATCGAAGCCGCCAAGCTCATCCAAAACGGCATGATCGCAGGCTTGGGAACCGGTTCCACCGTGCGATTCCTCGTGGATGAGCTCGGTCGCCGCGTGCAGGAGGAAGGCCTGCAGTTCACGGGCGTCACCACCTCCCGCCGCACGCAGAAGCAGGCCGAGAGCTATGGCATCAAGATCGTGAACATCGACGACGTGGACCACATCGACATCACGATTGACGGCGCCGATGAGGTCGACAAGAACTTCAACGGCATCAAGGGCGGCGGCGCTGCCCTGCTGTGGGAAAAGATCGTGGCGATCAACTCCAACAAGGTCGTGTGGATCGTGGACCAGTCCAAGGTCGTCGACACAATCGGCAAGTTCCCGCTGCCGGTGGAAGTCATTCCGTTCGGCTCCGGCCAGGTGGTGCGCAAGTTCGAAGCCAAGGGCTACAAGCCGACGCTTCGCCTCGACTCCGACGGCAAGCCGGTGCTCACCGATGAAAACGATTACGTGGTGGATCTGCACCTCGAGCGCATCGACCACCCGCAGGAGCTTGCCGAGGACCTCATCCACACCGTGGGCGTGGTGGAGCATGGCCTGTTCCTCAACATGGTGGACCAGGTGATCGTGGGCGATCCCGCTGGTCCGCGCGTGCTGACCAACCCGAATAAGTGATCGGCGGCCGCGCGTAAGTGCGTGCGGATGCGCATGAATGCAAACGATGCGCATGAATGCAAACAGAGGGCGATGGCGGAATTCCGCGATCGCCCTCTGTGCATATATGCCGTTGCGCACAGGAGCCATTGCGGAGGTATCAGTGCGCAGAGGTACTATCCGCCGTCTCTGGCGCGTCGCCACATGACTGCACAACACCTGCCGTGCGGCAATACGGGAAATAAATAAAAGAAAAGCCCCTCCGAAGAGGGGCTTGCTACTCGCAGAATGCACAACATCGCGAGTGCGAAAGACTACTTGCGCTGGTGGCGAGTCTTACGCAGCAGTTTGCGGTGCTTCTTCTTGCTCATCCGCTTGCGGCGCTTCTTGATGACCGAACCCATCTCAGCCTCCGTTCATGTGGTTCACGATGCCAACTTGCCCAAGTGTACTACCAAACACGGACGCATGAGACAAATCGACAAAATTTCTTGAAATATTTCTCGCCGCGCATCCCGGCCATGCCCCTCGCCGCCCATGTGACAGCCACCACGCGCACATTGCAAAGATTCAGCACAAAAACAACCCCAAACACCCGAAAATGCCCTCGCCAACCGCCTATGTGACAGCCGTCACTCACACATAACCGGTCCAAATCACATGGGGAACCCGAGATAAAACGCCTGGACCGACGCATACGCCCCCGACGCCTGGAAGACAACGGTATCGTTGCGCCACAGCGCCTCGGCGTGGGTGGAGTCGGTCGGATCACCATCGCCGTCCGTCACAACCACATACTTGCCGGTCGTGGAATTGGCAGCCTTGATATTGCCACGTGCCTGGACCTCACCGCTCAAGGCGTTGCGCAGCTCGGTGTAGGTGTTCGCCGCATCATCGGACGATTCCCATTGGGCGAGCACCAGCGTGATGTCACGGGCGCTGTCGCCGCTGGAATATACCACTGTGTATTCCTCGATGGGACCGTTGCCCGCCCAGTTTTGCGTGCTCGTAATGTCTTGGCGCGCAAATTCACCCACGGTGTCGGGCAAGGCGTTGAGGAGCGCGCTGGCGTTCGCCGGCAGGCTCGAAGCGGAGACTGAAGGTGTTGCGGACTGCAGTGTGGCGATTGGCGCAGGCTGGTCGGATGAGCGAACCGCCCACCCTGGCCAGGCAAACGCGCTCACAAGCGCGAGAATCGTTGCAATCGCGGCCACTGCGACTACCACGTTGCGGCCGGTGCTTGATTGCTGGGAAGGATTCGGGTTCAAATCAGACATAGTGCGATTTTGCCATGCGAAGCCGACGAGCGAACAGCGGGATGGCGCATGAAAGCACGTGTCACGCGGCGGTTCGTGTTAGCGTCGGGGTATGGCGAAATCAAGCGTGCAATATGTGTGCAGCGACTGCGGCTGGAATGGCGTGAAATGGTTCGGACGCTGCCCCAGCTGCGGTTCATGGGGCACCATCGAGGAATTCCACGAAGCGCCCTCGCGCACAAAGACGCATGCCTCGCACCGCGCGAACGCCCCGCTGCCGACGGTTGTATCCGCGCAACCTGTGCTGCCTGCGCAACCTGTGCCGCCTGCGCAACCACAGGAATCCTTGCAAACACGGGATTTGCAACCGCAGGAATCATCACAAACCGAGGGATCCCCGCAACCGCAGGAATCCCCGCAAACCCAAGAATCCTTGCAACCGCAAGATCCTTGGCAATCGCAGGATTGCGCACAATCTGCCCGCACACCCCAGCAGACGCAACCATCCACTCGTCAACCCTTCCAGCAGCCCTCTCACCAACCGCCGGCGCGCATGGGACACAGCCCCGAGGATGTGCGCATCCATACGGGATTCTCGGAATTCGACAGAGTGCTGGGCGGCGGCATCGTGCCGGGATCCGTGGTGCTCATGGCTGGCGAACCCGGCATCGGCAAATCCACGCTGCTGCTGGAAACCGCCGCGAACATCGCCCGGAATAGCAACACCGTCCCTGGCAGCACGGTCTCCAGCAGCGCCGCCGACACAACCGCCACCCCCGACGCAACCGCCCCCGTCCTCTACATCTCGGGCGAGGAATCGCAATCACAGGTGCGCATGCGCGCCCAACGCATAGGCGCCACCTGCCCCGAGCTGCTCATCGCCTCCACCACCGACCTAGGGGCCGCGCTCACGCTCATCGAGCAGACGAAGCCGCGGCTCGTGGTCGCCGACTCCATGCAAACCATCTACTCCGACCAAGTCGACGGCATCCCCGGCGGCTCCACGCAAGTGCGCGAAGTCGCGACCGCCCTCATTGACTCCGCCAAGCGCACCGACACGCCGATGCTGCTCGTCGGCCACGTGACGAAAGACGGCTCGATCGCCGGCCCGCGCACCCTCGAACACCTCGTGGACGTCGTGTGCCAGTTCGAAGGCGAGCCGCAGACCGCGCTGCGTCTGCTGCGCAGCATCAAGAACCGCTTTGGCCCCACCGACGAAGTGGGCTGCTTTGATATGTCCGGCGAAGGCATCGAGGAAGTGCGCGACCCGTCGGGGCTGTTTCTGTCTGATGGCGACGATGACCTTGCAGGCACGTGCATCACGTTCACCATGGACGGGCATCGCAGCCTGCCAATCGAAGTGCAGGCGCTCGTCACGAAATCCGTGCTGCCATCCCCAAGGCGCGCCACGAACGGCATTGACCAAAACAGGCTCGCGATGATTGTGGCGGTGGTGTATCGGCATGCGGGGCTGAATCTGCTGGCGAATGACCTGTATGTGTCAACGATTGCAGGCGGGTCGGCACGTGAGCCTGCCGATGACCTGGCGATTGCCGCGGCGCTGGCGAGCGCTGCCACCGACAGTCCGATTGACCGGCGCACCGTTGCGTTCGGCGAAATTTCGCTCACCGGGCAGATTCGTCCGGTACCGCGGCTTGAAAACAGGCTGCGGGAGGCTGCCAGGCTGGGATACAAGCGCGCAGTGGTGCCTCGCAACCGTCGCTATGATGGCCGGCGACCGATCCCCGGGATCGAACTCGTGGAAGTGCGCAATCTGGCGGAGGCGCTGCGCGCGCTGGGCGTGGAGAAGCAGCGGCGCCGCGTCACCGCGAGCGAGTGAGCACTGGGCGATCACCGGGCGGCCATCAGGCAATCATGGGGCAATTGCTGAGCGAGTGCCGTGACGGCTCCGCCAGCTCAGCCAGCTGAAACGGCAGGAATGGCAGAAATGGCAGGAATGGCAGAAACAGACGCATACCGGCACATGTTCTACCGTCTGTCCCTATCATTGCCGTCTACCCCGCGTTCCTGCCGGTCCCTCCGTGGCAGCGCTGCTGGAGCTACCGCTTGCGCTGGCAGATGATGCATCGCTTGCACTGCTGCTGCCACTACTACTGCTATCGCTGCTGCTGCTCGAAGCATCACCACTGGCAGCAGCCGTGACATACACCTCAGCCTGTGTGGATTGCACGCCATCGACGCCCGCGAGTTTCAATTGCACCATGTATTGTCCGGCAGGCACGGCATCGCTGGAGGTGGGATTCGTCACGCATTCCGTTGTCTGCTCATACGCTCCCCAGCTGATGGCGCGACGGTCTTCATCGGAATCACGCATGAGCAAATACACGGGATCTGCATCGCACACGCTCGAGTCATACACGACGTCGCCCGTCCATACGCTCGTCACCACAAGCGACTCACTGTCGGACGCTGCGTTCACCAAGCAATTCTGCTTGGATTTGTGCTGCAATACCGCCGTGAAGGTGACGCCGTTGCCGAAGGACGCCGTGCCCACATATGGCGCAGTGGAATCATCCGAGGCTGAATCATCCGAACCCGCATCCGATGACGAAGCGGATGCCGACGAAGAGGCACCGGAACGCGCAGAAGACGAACCGGAGGAAGCATCAGCAGAGCCACCCGACGCGGAGGCACTGCTCGATGCCGAATTGCCAGCCGCAAAATCCGCCGACGCTTCATCGAGTGCAAGCGTCACATCATTCGACGTGCAATCGGGAATTCCCGCCGTATGCGCCTTGGCAAGGGTGGGGTCCGGAGCAGGCACGCTGGAACGGGCGATTGCATTCGCCTCATCGGCGTGCAGCTTGCCATACACCGCACGCCCCACCGCGCTGGCGAATCGCACATCGGAAACCACCACGAACACAACTAGCGCGAGCACGACGATGGCTGCAAAAAACGCAATGATGCGACGACGCCGATACATACGCTGCTGCTGAGGGGTAAAGCGGGATTTCCTAGGCATGGTTCCCAGTCTAAAAGACACCATGCACTGACATCACGGCTGTCATCATGGCGCTGACGCCGTGGCACAGCCACCACGGCACCGTCAACAAGCACCGCCGCATGGCACCCGCACAACCACCATGGCGTTACACCGGCAAAGACACAGATTTGCCCGGGCCGAGCACAATAAGCCCGTCTTCATCAAGCGACGCCAGGCAGGCATCAAGCTGCACGGCGTCCTGCCACAACGCTCTCACCTGCCGGTAATCCAGCCGCGCGCCCGGCCCCGCCTCGCGCAAGGCCTTGAGCACAATGCCGCGCACCTGCCGATCCGTGCCCACGAACCGCTGACGGGGACGCGTGCGGCGCTCCCCCAGCCCCGGCCTGCCAGCGGCAAGAAACGCACATTCGCTGGCAATCGGGCATGTGTCGCACGCAGGGTGCACAGCCGTGCACACCACCGCTCCCAGCTCCATCACCGACTGATTCCAGACAACCGACTGTTGCTTGTCGGCAGGCAGATACTCGTCGATCCGACGCCGCTCGCTCACTCTCGCAGCGCCACCAACCGATTCACGCCCTTCAATCGCACGCGCCAGCACACGCCGCACATTCGTGTCAACAACCGCCGCCCGCTCGCCAAACGCAAAGCTCATCACAGCGCTCGCCGTGTAATCACCCACGCCGGGCAGCGCCAGCAAATCGTCGTAATCATGCGGCACCTCGCCACCCCAATCCGCGCACACACTCTGTGCGCACTCACGCAGCCGCAGCGAACGACGCGGATAGCCCAGGCGCCCCCACGCCGCGATGACCTCGGCAGCAGTTGCCTCCGCGAGCGCTTCCGGAGTCGGCCACGCGCGCATCCATGCGGTCCAATACGGCAGCACGCGCTGCATCGGCGTCTGCTGGCTCATGATTTCCGAAACGAGCACACCCCATGGGGTCGTGCGCCCGAACCGCCATGGGAATGGACGTGCGTTCGCATCCCACCATTGCGCGAGCAATGGCAGGCAGCGCTGCGCGCGGGCATGGCGCATCGCGGAGTCCGACGCTGCCACGCTGTCGGATTGCGCTAGGTGAGTGGTTGCCGCCACATGGCCGGATGGGGTGGAATTTTTCTGCAACTGCGTGTCTGTCATGCTTTTTATTGTGTCTCATATGACTGAAAACGGCGAAAACAGCACCACGGACAGCGCTGCACTGGAAAACCACGTGGATGCAATGTTCGAATACGGCTACCGCAAATCAAACTACGGACCGGATGAACTCGTGACCGACGCCCACGGCAACCCTGTGACCGTGACCGACGCGATGCTGAGCATCGCAGACGCCGCCGTGGCGCCCACATCCACGCCGCACCTGTGCTTCTACTCGCCGCGAATCCCCGGCAACACCGGATCGGCGATCCGCCTGTGCGCCATGACCGGCACGATCTTGCACCTCATCGAACCGATCGGGTTCAATTTCAAAGACACCAAGCTGCGGCGCGCCGGCCTGGACTACCATGACATGGCGCATGTGGTGATCCACCCGGATTTTCAAAGCCTTGTCGACAGCATGCCCCATTCACGCATCATCGCGTTCACCGAAAAAGGCAGCAAACTCTACACCGACGTGGAGTATCGGCCGGACGACATCCTTCTGTTTGGGCCAGAACCGGGCAATGTGCCCGAACCGCACGACATTATGTTCGGACCGCACGTCGCCGAGCAGGTGCGCCTGCCCATGCGCCCGATCACGAACGCCGCCCATCGCAAGCGTGACATGAATCTGGCGAACTGCGCTTCCATCGCGACCTATGAGGCGTGGCGGCAGCTGGGGTTCAAGGGCGGCGAGTAAGCACCGCGGTGTGGCGACGCACATGCACGCCACACTGCGCACTCTCCCCGCGCATCTTCCTGCGCGTCTTCCCGCACGACACGTAAAACGGCATACGTAACGGTGTGCAACGGTGCCGATATACTGAGAAAAGCATGGAAATCGCGAGCGCCGCACACTGCGGTCGCCTATCGACGGCGCTTTTGCAACGCCGACGCACCGGCACCGCCCGCGGCATCCAATGCGCCCGCGAATTCACGTGCGCACAGCTTATTGCACAGCACAATCCAGGCATAATCCAGGAGTATCAATGAACAAGGCAATCATCACTGTGGTGGGCCAAGACACCGTCGGCATCATCGCAAAAGTCTGCACCTACCTGTCCAATCATGACATCAACGTCCTCGACATCTCGCAGACAATCATCGACGGTTTCTTCAACATGATGATGATTGTGGATTACTCGAACTCCACGGTGGACTTCGCCGATGTGGTCAACGACCTCGACAAGCTGGGCGAAGAAATCGGCGTGCGCATTCGCTGCCAGCGCGAGGAGATTTTCACGCGCATGCACCGCGTCTGAGCGTCTGAACGTCTGAGATCTGAGCCTTAGGGCATGCATCGCGCCTAACAAACCGCGTCTGAAAATCTGAGCCTCGGAACTGAGCCTCGCGAAAGGATTTGCAATGCTGAACATCATGGAGGTCCACGAGACCAACAAAATGATCGAGCAGGAGCAGCTCGACGTGCGCACCATCACGATGGGCATTTCGCTGCTGGACTGCGCGACCGACAATCTCGAGGAAACCTGCTCGAAGATCTATACGAAAATCACCACGTATGCCAAGGATCTCGTCGCCACCGGCAAGGCGATTGAACGCGACTTCGGCATCCCGATCGTCAACAAGCGCATCACCGTGACGCCCATCTCGCTCGTGGGCGGCGCATGCTGCAAGACGCCGCAGGACTTCGTGCAGATCGCCCATGCGCTGGACCGCGCAGCCAAGGAAGTGGGCGTGGATCTGATCGGCGGCTACTCGGCGCTGGTGAGCAAGGGCATGACGCCGGCGGAGCGCCTGCTCATCGAGTCCATCCCACAGGCGCTGACCGAAACCGACATCGTGTGCTCGTCCGTCAACGTGGGCTCCACCAAGACCGGCATCGACATGGATGCCGTGAGGATGGTGGGCGATGCCGTCAAGCAGACTTCGATCAACACCGCCGACAACGACAGCTACGGTTGCGTGAAGTTCGTTGTGTTCTGCAACGCCCCTGACGACAACCCGTTCATGGCGGGCGGTTTCCACGGCGTGACCGAAGGCGACGCGGTGATCAACGTGGGCGTTTCCGGCCCGGGCGTGGTGTCGCGTGCGCTGGATGAGGCTCGCGGCAAGAGCTTCGAGGTGCTGTGCGAGACGATCAAGCGCACGGCATTCAAGATCACGCGCGTCGGCCAGCTGGTGGCGCAGGAGGCGTCGAAGCGTCTCGGCGTGCCGTTCGGCATCATCGATCTGTCGCTGGCGCCTACGCCCGCCGAGCATGATTCCATCGGCGAGATCTTGGAAAAGTGCGGCATCGCACAGGTTGGCGCCCCTGGCACGACTGCCGCGCTGGCATTGCTCAACGACCAGGTGAAGAAGGGCGGCATCATGGCGTCGTCCTACGTGGGCGGCCTTTCCGGTGCGTTCATTCCGGTGTCCGAGGACGCCACGATGATTCGCGCCGCCCGCTCCGGCTGCTTGAAAATCGAGAAGCTTGAGGCAATGACGTGCGTGTGCTCCGTCGGCCTTGACATGATCGCCATCCCCGGCGACACCACCGCTGCCACGATTTCGGGCATCATTGCCGACGAAGCCGCCATCGGCATGGTCAACCAGAAGACGACCGCCGTGCGCGTGATCCCCGTCGCCGGCAAGGGCGTGGGCGATGAGGCTGAGTTCGGTGGCCTCATGGGCTATGCGCCGATCATGCCGGTCAACACCGTGAGCTGCGAGGAGTTCGTGAACCGCGGCGGCAGGATTCCTGCGCCGATTCACTCGTTCAAGAACTGATTGCCACTGATTGCACTCTGCGACTGACTGCAACGCCCGGCGCGAAGGGGCTGGCCCCGATGCGCCGGGCGTTCTGTTGTGCGGTGTTGGTGGAATCACGGGCGAAAACGTTCGTTTCTGTGCCAGCTCTGTGCCATAATACTGTTATGATTTCCTCCCAACGGCAACAGTATATTCTGCGCAGGCTGCGCACGCACGGCACCGTGCGCTGCGTTGACCTCGCGCGGGATTTGGACGTGTCGCCCATGACCGTGCGCCGCGACATTGCCGTTCTGGAAGACAAGGGACTGCTCAAGCGCGTGCACGGCGGCGCCATCACCACGGGCACCCTCATGAGCGAACCGATGTTCGCAGCGACGAACCATCAAGAAATCGGAGACAAAGAGGCCATCGCCAAGGCGGCGGTCGACCTCGTCTCCCCCGGTGATGTCATTGGCATCGGCGGCGGTTCGACCACATATCTTTTTGCACAATATCTTTTCGAATCCGACAAATCCGCTGGCATCACCGTGCTCACAAATTCACTGCCGGTTGCCGACCTCGTGGAGGGTTTGGACAACCGCGATGTGGAAGTGATCGTCACCGGCGGCGTCACCACGCGTTTCAAGTCCCTGATCGGCCCCATCGCCAACAAGGTCATCGGCTCGCTGCGCGTCAACAAGCTGTTCCTCGGCGCCCACGCGGTTTCGGTGCCACGCGGGTTCCTCACGCCCAATTCGTTGGAATCCAGCACGAACGCGGCATTCATCGCCATTGCGGATCACACCATCATGCTGGCGGACCACACGAAATGGTCCAACACCTCGCTCTCGCTTTTCGCCACGTTCGATGACGTGGAGACGATCATCACCGATTCAGCGCTGCCCGAGATGAGCTTGGAAGAGACAAAGAAGCTCGTGCCCAACGTCATCATCAGCTGAAAAGCTGAATCCTGCGCCTATTTTTGCCGTGCAACCGCTGTGCGCGTGCGCTTGTAGTCGCCGGTATGGAACAGCCGCTGCAACCCCCAGTGCGTGACAGCGCACATGGCCTCGACCACAATCGCCTTGCTCATCTTCGACTTGCCGCGCGTGCGCTCAACGAACACAATCGGCACTTCCACGATCGTGCCGCCCGCCTGATGCACGCGTCGCGTCATATCGACCTGGAACACATAGCCATTGGCGCGCACAGTGTCCAGGTGAAGACGCTGCATGATGCTTGCACGGTAAGCGCGGAAACCAGCGGTCATGTCATGCACCGGCACGCCCAGGCACAGACGCGAATACCACGAACCACACCGCGAGATGACATCGCGGTACGCCGGCCAGTTCTCAGTGGATCCGCCCTGCACGCGGCGCGACCCGATGACCAGATCCACATCCGGACGCTCGTCAATCGTGCGAATCAGCCGGGGAAGGTCCTGCGGACGGTGGGAACCGTCCATGTCCATTTCGCACACCACATCGTATTGATGCAACAACGCCCACTGGAATCCCGCCAGATATGCCGGGCCCAGACCGTTCTTCGTCTTGCGATGGATCACATGGAGCCGAGGATTCGTGGCAGCCATCTGCTCCGCCAGCTTGCCAGTGCCATCCGGCGAGGAATCATCGACCACCAGCACCTCCACGTTCGTGCAATTGTTCATGATGCCCCCGATGGTGGGCTGAAGGTTCTCCCGCTCGTTGTAAGTCGGCATAATGACGATGACGCGATGCGTGCTCGTGTATGGCATGCCCATCCCTGCTTTCACTGGTCTGGTTCCGGTCTGGTTCCTTGGTCTCGTTCCCCAGTCTGGCGTTTCCCCTCCGCAGGGCGGGGCGTGCCGCGGCGCACCCGTGCCGCATTTCTTGCGCCACGCCCGTGTGCCGCGTTTCTCGTGCCGCACTCTCGTGCCGCGCGAGGAAGGCTTGCGGCCGAACGCCGTCGCGGACCTGCGGAAATTCTTCCCCTACTCTACACTGCATTACACGCTGAGCCCGTCACCCCGGCGCTAGGATGGTATGAGTCAGGCTTCCGGAGGAACATACATATGGTAACTTCGTCACGATCCTCGCAGCACAACGCAGCACAGCAAGGCGCCGCACAGCAAGGGGCCGCACACCAGGCAGCCGCGCGCCCCGCCACGCCGCAAGGCGCAGCGCAGAGCGATGCCACGCCGCAAGTGCAACGGGGCGCCGCAGCGGCGGGCGCACAGCGCTCCGACACGCAACGCCCACGCCAGCCCCTGCACATGCTCGCCCCCAACGCACTGCCCTTCGAGGAAGCCGACCTTCTGCTGGGCACGGCGCTGTTTGCCCAAGTACCGCCTGATGAAGCCGCTCAGCTGATCCCCCACATGCAGCATCACACCTATGCAAAGGGAGAGTTCATCTTCCGTCAGGGCGACACCGACAAGCGCATGTACGTCATCGAGCGCGGACGCATCAAACTCACGCGCGAATCCGACGATCACCGCATCCAACTGCTGTCAATATCGGCAGCAGGCGAGATTCTGGGCGAAATCCCCGTATTCGACCCCCACGGTGGCCCACGTACCGCGAGCGCCGTCGCCATGATCGATGGCGTTTCCATCGCATCCCTGGACCACGACACCCTGTTTTCATGGCTCAACGACCACCCACGCGTGGCGGTGGACATGCTGCAGGTGCTCGCCAACCGCATGCGGCTCAACAACGAGCACATCTCCGATCTTGTGTTCATGGACGTGCCCGGCCGTCTCGCCAAAACGCTGCTTGACCTTGCCAAGCGCTTCGGCAAGCCGACGGAAGCCGGCATCGCCGTGCCCCACGATCTTACGCAAGAAGAGCTGGCGCAGTTGGTGGGCACCTCGCGCGAAACAGTCAACAAGGCTCTCATGGACTTCACGAACCGCGGATGGATCGCACGGCAGGGCCGCACCATCGTCATCTACCAGCCAGGGCAATTGATCCGCCGTGCACACCGCTGACACCGCGCGTGATGCTGGCGTTCGCCGCAATTGTCGACAATTCCCCGGAAAGTTCCAGATACGACGCCAAATGTGGAGAGATTGTGCTGTTTGGCTTGCATTTGGCTGAAAATTGCCCCTCCCCGGCCCAAAAGGTAGAGCTCCACCCATAAAATGGGGCACATGTCTAAGAAGAAGCAAAAGCAAGCCAAGGAACACAAGAACGTTTTCGTTCTGCTGCTCGCATATGTCTTATGCATCATGGCAGGCGGATTCGTGACTTCCGGTTTCTTGCTGCCGTTCGCGATGGTCACCGATCAGGTGGCGGAATCGGCAAGCCCGTCGCTCGCCGTCTCCAACATCGACTTCAACCCCAACAACCTGCCGCAGCAGTCCAAGATGTATGCGGCGGACGGCACGACGCTCATCGCCACGTTCTACACGCAGAACCGAATCGTCGTGGACCTGTCGCACGTCTCGAAGTACATGCAGCAGGCGGTTGTGGCGCGCGAGGACCGGCGCTTCTTCCAGCACTCCGGCGTTGATGTGCAAGGCGTGCTGCGCGCATTCGTGCAGACATATGTCAAGGGCGGTGACACGCAGGGCGGTTCGACGCTGACGCAGCAGTACGTCAAGAACATGCTCATCAACCAGGCGACGGAGAACGACAACCCGATCGGCGCGTACCACGCTTCCGAAGACACCATCGCCCGCAAGCTCAAGGAAATGCTCATTTCGCTGCAATTGGAGCAGAAATATTCCAAGAGCGAGATTTTGCAGGGATACTTGAACATCGCGCAGTTCGGCACGAGCGTGTATGGCGTGGAGACCGCCGCCGAGCATTATTTCTCGAAATCTGCCGCTGACCTCACTCTCGGCGAGGCTGCCACGATTGCGTCCATTACCAAGAACCCGGCCGCATACGACCCCACGGTGAACCCGGACGCAGCGCAAAAGCAACGCGACATCGTGCTTGATCTGATGGTCGAATGCGGATTTGTCTCGCAGGACGAGGCAAACGCCGCCAAGGCTGAGAACATGAGCGACATGCTGCATGTCAAGGACGTGCCCGTTGGATGCCAGACCGCTGGGGACGCCGCCTTCTTCTGCGATTACGTCGTGCATCAGATCGAAAACTCCGACGCCTTCGGCCAGACCGCCGAAGAGCGCCAGAAGCTGCTGTATCAAGGCGGCCTCACCATTTACACGACGATGGACGTGGATGCCGAAAACCTCGCCAACAAAGCGGTGCGCAACGGAATCCCGGAAAATGACCCCTCGGGCTTTGAAGCGGCGTTGGCATCCGTGGAGCCGGGCACCGGCAAAGTCATCACCCTCGCAATCAACCGCACATACAACGCGCTGGCGACCGCCGACGGCACCGAGACCTCCATCAATTACGCCGTTGACCAAAAGGACGGAGGCGGCGGCGGCTGGCAGACCGGTTCGACGTTCAAGGTCATCAACCTCACCTCATGGCTCGCCAACGGCTACGGCGCACGAGTCCCCCTGCCGACGGCCATGGCGTATGACACCGGCGGATTCGAATGCAACCATGAAGCGCAGACCACATGGAGCGTGCACAACTTCGGTGGCGGTACCGTGAACCCCGAAACGCCCGAGCAGGCACTCATCATGTCGCACAACACCACGCAAGCCACGCTCGGCCAGCGTCTGGGCCTGTGCAAGATCGCCGACACCGCCACGTCCCTGGGTTACAAGAACTCCAGCGCGGCAACGCCTGACATCCACGACACGATCGCCCCGACCGACCTCATCGGTGGTCACAACGGCGCATCGCCTCTCACGATGGCGACCGTCTTTGCCACCATCGCCGCCAAGGGCGTGCACTGCGATCCGATCGCCATCACGCGCGTGACGAACTCCTCCGGCCAGGACATGGCCGTGCCCAGCGCCAACTGCTCGCAGGCGGTTCCGGAGAATGTTGCGCAGACCGTGGCATACATCATGAACGAAGGTGTGCAGCGAGGCGCGGCAACATCCGCCAAGCTCAACAACAATGTCAAGACCTTCGCCAAGACCGGTACCGCAGATAACTGGTACATGTTGACCGGCGGCTTCGTCACCGGACTTTCCACCTATGTCGCAACAGGCAACGAGGAGAAACTTGAATCCTGGGACGGCATGACGATCAATGGACGCACAAGGTCCTTCTGGGATGGTAGCTACATCGCAACGCCTATCTGGAAGGAATTCATGAACGCCTACATCGCCACCGGCAAGGTGCAGCATGACGACAACTACGGCACGGCGGACCAATCCTTGCTGAGCGCCCAATCCAACGGCACATGGACGACGACCACCACGGGCTACGGCATGAAGCAGGTCAAGGTCAGCTGACCCCAGCGGGTTGCCGCACCCAGCCTGAGGCAGCGGTGACACCATGAAAGGGCCGCGCAACGAATCCCCGTTGTGCGGCCCTTCGCATATGTGCATCCGGTGGGCGCAACCCCGTCGGCTTTGCGTCGCCATGCGCACGACCGCCCTGCGCAGCCACCTGTGCAGCCGCTTGCGCGCAAGGTGAATTTCGGCTGAACTCCAGTGATTGCACCATCGCCGGCTCTATACTTATGGCGGGATATGCGTAAGAAAGGAATGAGATGAGCAAACACCATGAACAGGAACTCGTCGACGAGGTCAGCGGCGCACCGAAGACCATGACCGTGGATGAGCCCAGCGGCGTTGAATCCGTGGAAGCATTGGCGCAGGATGCCGCGCGCAAGGCGAAGAAAGCCCGCAAGGCGGAACGCGAAGAGCTCAAGGCTGAGCGCAAGGCCGCCAAGAAGGCGGCAAAGAAGGCCAAGGCCGCGAAGAAGGCTAAGGAAGACAAAGCCGAGAAAGCCGACAAGGAGTCCACGAAGGGCGTTGCCGTGCACGACACGGAGGTCGCAGAACTGCCCGACGGCGAATCCCCCGCGCTTTTCGAACCGCTGACGCTGCGGTCGGTGACGTTCCGCAACCGCATCTGGATGCCGCCGATGGACACGTATTCCGTGTCCGCTCAGGATGGCAAGCCCACGCCGTTCCACTACCAGCACTATGTGTCGCGCGCAATGGGCGGCTTCGGCCTCATCATCGCCGAATCCACCGCCGTGGCGCCGGAAGGCCGCATCTCGCCCAATGATGTGGGCCTGTGGGATGACTCGCAGATCGACGCCTGGCGTTGGATTGTCGAAGACGTGAAGAAGGCCGGCGCCGTTGCCGGCGTGCAGCTCAACCATGGCGGGCGCAAGGCCTCCACGGGTTCATTCTCGCTGGGTTACATCAACGAGACCGTGCCGTCCGACAAGGGCGGCTGGCAGCCGCTGGCACCGTCACCGATCCCGTTCGGCAAGTGCGCCATCCCTGTGGAGATGACGACCGACCAGATTCATGCCGTCGTCGACCGATTCCGCGCCGCTGCGCAACGTGCCGTGTGGGCGGGATTCCAGGTGGTGGAGATTCATGCTGCGCACGGCTATCTGCTCAGCGAATTCCTTGACCCGCTGTCGAACCATCGCACCGATGAGTATGGCGGCAGCTTCGAAAACCGCATCCGCCTGCTTGTGGAGGTTGTGGACGCGGTGCGCGGCGTGCTGCCGGATGAGCTTCCGCTGTTTGTGCGCGTCTCTGCCACCGATTGGTCCGTGGAAAAGGGTTCGTGGGATCTCAAGCAGACCATCGCCCTGTCGCGTGTGCTCAAGGAGCATGGCGTGGATCTGATGGATGTGTCCACCGGCGGCATCATCGCCGGTGTGACGATTCCTGCCGCGCCGAATTACCAAGTGCCGTTCAGCGATGCCGTGCACCATCAGGCGAGCATCCCCACCACCGCTGTGGGTCTTATCACCGATGCCATGCAGGCTGAGACGATTGTGCGATCCGACCAGGCGAGCGCCGTCGAGATCGGGCGCGCAGCGTTGCGCGATCCGTACTGGCCGCTGCGCGCCGCCGCCGAACTGGGCGTGAGCAAGCAGGATGCGCCGTACCAGCCGCAGTATGTGCGCGGCGCTTACGGTACCACCCGCTAATACCGGAAAACCAGCTGCCGCAACATTATGAATGATGCCCGTCAAGCACATGCCTGACGGGCATCATCGTATTGAAAACGGCTATGCGTCCACACCCACTGCCTCGGCGACGCTGGTGAAGCCATCAAGCCTCAGCAATTGCGCCAACCCGCGTTTCAGTGAGGCGATGTTCTGCGGCCCCAGATACATGAGCGACGAGACGAATTGCACGATGCTCGCCCCGTTGCGAATCTTGCGATATGCATCCTCAGCGGTGAACACCCCGCCGATGCCGGCGATGACAAACCGCTGGCCGTACTCGCGATACACCTGCGCCACCAGCTCGTCGCTGTCGCCTTGGCATGGCAAGCCGGACAGCCCGCCCTGCCAGTCCTTGGGCACATCGAGCCCGGTGCGGTCCTTTTGCAGGTTCGCCAACGACACGCCCTGCACCTTGTGGTCGGCGAGCACATCCAGCAGGTCGCGCATCTGCGGCCATGTCTTGTTGAGTGGCATCTTCACCAGCAGCGGCTGGGGGTGATCGATGCCATCCAGCGCCGTGAAGAGACGGTCGAGATTGCGTGGATCGTCGGTGAAGGGCTCCCCTGCCATCGTGTTGGGGCAGGACACGTTGATTTCGATGATGTCGGTGCGGCCGGCGGCGCGACGCAGCGACGTGCAATAATCCTCGATGCCTTCGTCCAGGTCGCCGCACAAGCGGTCGTTCGTGCGTGCCAGCGAAATGGACATGCGCATCTCGTCGCACTGCGTCCATGCCTTCTCAGCACGGCGAATGACCGTGCGCGAACCATCGTTGGCAAGACCGGCGTGCACAACCATGCTGTGGTATTGCGGCAGGCGGTGGAACCAAGGGCGAGGATTGCCCGGGCAGGGGCGGGATGTGGTGCTTCCCACGGTTTCGAATCCGAATCCCGCGGCATCGAGCACGGTGGGCAGGTCGCAATCCTTGTCAAGGCCTGCGGTGAGTCCGAACGGGTTGTTGAACGGCACGCCCATCACCGTCGTTTCCAAGATCGGATCGGTGTAATCGAGCATCTGCCGCAACGTCCACATGAGGGGCTTGTTGTGCCCCGCCGCACGGCAGAAATCAATCATCAGGGAGTGCGCATCATCCGGTTTCATGGCGAAGAATGCTTTTTTCGCGATTTTTTGATAGCCGAAGGCAAACAGATTGGTGCTCAGTTTGTTGAAAGCATCCTTCGCCGGCGATTCAACGGTATACGCTGTCATATAAATCCTTTCGGCTTGGGTTCTCGCCCGCTTGTGGCGGCGAGGCATCGGGCATGCCGCCTGGCTTCCCCGTCAGGCCGCGTCCGGTTTCATCCACGCATTCTCTTCGATTGTAGACCTGTAGATTCGGTGCGCCGCAATCATATGCGCACCCGGGAGCAGGGCGAGCGCACGCTCACGCAAAGCCTCGGTCGCCTGAGTGCGAGTCATGGGATTGCCGGCGGCGGCAAGCTGATGGCGCAACGGATCGACGCGCTTGGCGGCGGACGCCACATGCTTGCCGCGCAGTTTTTCAGCGGATACGCGCAGCATGCGCACCATCGTCGCCGCATCCATGTCATAGGCAAGCGTCACATGATGCAGAAAACAGCCTCCACCGGCGGTTCCGGAACGTGCAAGAAAACGGCGCGAGGCTCCCCCACCGATCTTCCCGGCGGGGGATGCGATGTCATTGACCGGTTCATGGGACGCATGCACACCAAGGTCACGCAAGGCATGCACCAGCCATTCGTCACATAATGCGTAGGCCTGCAAGGGGTCAAGCCCGCGCACGAAACTCAGCGGCGCATACAGGGAATACGTGATGGTGTCGGCGGGTTCCACCACCATCGTGCCGCCGCCGGTGCAACGACGCACGATGTGGAATCCTTCGCACTGCGCCGCCTGCACATTGACCTGAGCCTGCTCGGATTGATAGGCGCCCAGCACAATCGCTTTGCCACCCCATCGCCACAACCGCATGAATGGCGGCAATTCACCATCGGCGACCCGTTGGGCGAGCGCCGCATCAAGGTCCATCTGCTGTTGGGGCAGCAGGGGCGCAGGATCGGTCACCACTCCCCATGACGATTCCTGCCACCGCGAATGCAGCGACCGCGGGGCGGCCGCCTGCCCGGCGTGGTCATCGTGCGGATCGCATGGCTGCCTCAGCTGCGGCTGCGGCAGCAACTGAGGCAGCGGCTGCGCGGAATCCGACAGTTCACCGCCCGGTGTCATTTCACCATCCGGCGTCGGTGCATCACCCGGCGCTATTTCATCACCCAGCATCGGTGCATTCCCTGGCGTCATTGCCAGGTAAGCGCGCGCCGCTGCAATCACCACCGCCTCGGGAGCCACGCCCACCAGCGCCTGGTCTATGGCGGATTCACGCCATGCAGGCACTACGTGCGCCTGCAATGCCTCGATGGCATCGGCGTGAGGATCCGCGAGCGCCGCCACGATTGCATCCTGCAACACGCACAACGCCCGGTAAGCGGCGGCATCGGTCGTGGCGAAGAAATCACCGTCGATGCGTGCGCTTTCCGGGCGTATGTCGTTGCTCCATCCCAGGCTCACCCCTACGAGCTTGCCGCCGAGCGTCTTGCATTCGCCGCGGGTGACAGACGCGGCGAATGCAGGGACTGTGGCACAAGCCACGCGACGGGATGCAGGAACCATGGGCATGGTGGGGGGTTAAGGTTACAGGCGGGCGAGGATGTCCTGGCCGACCTCGTGCGTGCTGCGCTGCGTGGAGCCGGACTCCAGGATGTCGGCTTGCACTGCGGCGTCGATGCGCTCTGCCTGCTCGTCGAAGCCAAGGTGGCGCAGAAGCATGGCGGTGGACAGGATGGCCGCGGTCGGATTGGCGATGCCCTTGCCGGCGATGTCGGGAGCGGAGCCGTGAATCGGCTCGAACATAGACGGGTATTCGTTCGTCGCATTGATGTTGCCGGACGCGGAGTAGCCCACGCCACCGACGACCGCGCCAGCCTCGTCCGTGAGAATGTCGCCGAACAGGTTGTCGGTAAGAATCACGTCGAAGCGGCTCGGATCGGTCACGAGGAAGATCGTGGCGGCGTCCACGTGCAGGTAGTCATGCTCGACTTCGGGGAATTCCGCGCCGACCTTGTCGACGACGCGCTGCCACATGTCGCCGGCGTTCGTCAGCACGTTCTTCTTGTGCACGAGCGTCACATGCTTCTTGCGCTTCATGGCCAGCTGGAATGCGTAGCGCGCCACGCGCTCGGCGCCGAACCACGTGTTGATGGAGACCTCGGTCGCCACTTCGTTCGGGGTGTTGCGACGGACTGCGCCGCCGGCACCGCAATACAGGCCTTCCGTGCCTTCGCGCACAACGACGAAATCAATGTCGCCGGGGTTGGCGAGCGGCGAGGTGACGCCCTTGTACAGCTTGGAGGGGCGCAGGTTGATGTACTGGTCAAGTGCGAAACGCAGCTTGAGCAGCAGGCCGCGCTCAAGGATGCCCGCCTTGATGCGCGGATCGCCGACGGCGCCCAGCAGGATGGCGTCCTGCTTCTTGATGAGCTCGAGGTCCTCGTCCGGCAGAATCGTGCCGTCCTTGAGGTAGCGCTCAGCGCCCAGGTCGAAGTTCGTGTAATTGAATTCCACGACTCCTTCGGTGGCCTTTTCCAGCACGGCCTGAGCCTCCGGAGTGATTTCCTTACCAATGCCGTCGCCGGGAATGACGGCGATGTTGTATGTCTTCTTCTGTGCCATAACACCGAGCTTAGGCGCGACGGCGGGAGCGACGGCGAAACGTATCGCCTGCTGGACACGCGGCGACATCAGACGCCGTGCACGCGTCATCGGCGCCGCGCGGCAGCACCACCAATGCCGCGTGCGGTGGCGCCACCGCAGCCCTCATACCATCATCGTGTGATGCCCATGGTGGCGAGGGTCCAGGCGTTTTCTTCGCTGACCTGCTCCCACTGGTGGTAGCGGCCGCTGCCGCCGCCATGCCCCGCTTCGATTTCGATACGTGCGATTGCATCGGCCCCGACAGCGCCTTCCTGCAGGCGCGCCATCCATTTGAGCGGTTCCACATACAGCACACGCGTGTCGTTCATCGAGGTGGTGATGAACATATGCGGGAAGTGCGTCGTGCCGTAGTGGGCATTGCGTTCGGCGGCGGTCATCGTGTTTTCGTACGGCGAATACGACTTCATGTACCGGTAGATCGCGGGGTCGTGCACGGGGTCGCCCCATTCATCCCATTCCGTCACGGTCAGGGGCAGGTCGGGGTCGAGCATGGATGTCAGCGCGTCCACGAACGGCACATCCGCTTCGATGCCGGCATACAGGTACGGCGCCATGGTGGCGATCGCCCCCATGAGCAGACCGCCCGCCGAACCGCCGCACGCCACGGTACGCGAGCGTGCCACCCATCCTTGTGCCTGCAAGGCGGCGGTGACGTCGATGAAATCGGTGAAAGTGGCGATCTTATGGTCACGCCGACCTTGCTCATACCATGCGCGGCCCATCTCTCCGCCGCCGCGCACATGCGCAAGCGCATACACCACACCGCGATCGAGCAGGCTGGGGCGCGCCACGGAGAACCCCGGATCCGAGCTGATGCCATAAGCGCCATAACCGGTGATGAACATCGCCGGCGCCTGCGGATTATCCTGCGAAAGCCACGCATCCGCCACGCCGGCATCCCCGGCCGCGCGTGCACAAGCCGCACGATTCGCCGCGATCATCGATTCCACGGATGGCGCCACGATATGCAGCTCATCGGCAGGCGCCATGCCTGCAGAGACCGGTGTGCTCGCTGCACCCGCTGCACGCCGCGCCTGAACGTCATCCGCGGCAGCGTCGAGCGCCGCAGCCATGCCACGACGCCATACCAGCGACACCGGCACGTTCTGCCCATCGCGGGCACGCACCCATACGCGCATTTCGCGGTATGCCGACGCATCGTACGTCGGTACTTCGCGCTGTCGGAGCACGGTGTCGACGCCTGTCAGCACATCCAGCTGATGCAATTGCACCGGGGTCGTGAAACTCATGAAAGAGTAGCGCACCGACGGCGCCTCATACGAGGGGTTCTCCACGAAACCGATGTTGTAGAGCTTGGTTTCACACGCGCTGGCATCCGCGGCGGAATCCGCGGCATCCGGCAACACGGACACGAACTCCCACGGTTTGCCGTCGAGGAACGCACGGCGCGCGGCTGATTTCTTCATGACCGCGATATGCGGCATGCCATCGGCGCGATATTCCAATGTGACGAAATGGCGATACATGCCGATGCCGTCGATGCGCAAGCCGGAAAGCCCTTGCACAATGGCCGGATTGCGCGGATCGGTGAAAGGCGTATCCACCGGCAACGAGCGCTGCGATGCGTCGGCTTTCTCACATCCCGCGGGACTGCCGACCGCGATCACCTGCCCCTCGCCAAGGGCGTAGGGCGGTTTGTGCGACCGCATGTCAATCACGTCGATTTCGAAATTGGGATTGGTGACGTTGTGAATGACCAACGCAACGGGAATGGCGCCGGTGTCCACAGCACCTGCGGTATCCTCAGCTTCAAAAGAAGCAAAGCTCACGTCATACTCCACGTCCTGCCGACGGGGAATGAACGGCACAAATTCACCCGTGGGATCGTCCACCGGCAGCAGCAGCACCTCGGTGGTCGTCTTGGAATCGGTCTCGATGACGATGCGCGTCTCATCGAAAGACATTCCCACGCCCACCCAGAAGCGTTCGTCGTTTTCACGCCACGCCTCCTGGTCCTCGGACACGGGCGTGCCCACGCGATGCCGCCACACGGAATATGGGCGCCATGCCTCGTCCACTTTCGTGTAAAACACCCATTGGCCGTCCGGGGTGATCATGCCACCCGATGCCACGCCATCGATGTGTTCAGGCAGGTCCTGCCCCGTGGCAAGGTCGCGTATGCGCAGGTCATAGCGTTCGTCGCCGTGCACATCCACCCCATAGAGCATCCACCGGCCGTCGCGGCTCAGGTCCATGCCTCCCACGCGGAAGAAATCATGCCCCTGCGCCTCTGTGTTGGAGTCGAAGATGACTTCCTCGCCAGGCAGCGGCGCATCGGGATCCACATGCGGGGCTGTCCAGTCATCGTCGCCTTGCACCGGCACGCGGCAGCTCACGCCGTATTGCTCGCCTTCGTGCGTGCGGCCGAAGTACCAGTAGCCGTGCACCCGCACCGGCACGGACATATCCGTTTCGTGCACACGGCCGCGCAATTCGCCCGTCAATGTCTTCGTCAGATCACGGTACGGTGCCATGCGGCGAGCGAACAGCTCGTTCTGCTCCGTCACGTAGCGCGTCACATCCGGCGACGACTTGTCGCGCATCCACTCATAGGGGTCAACGAACACATCGCCCTGCGCCTCACGGCGGCTGGGTTCACGCCGCGCCCGGGGATACCCTGCAGCGGTTGCGGCAGGCAGCGACCCGCGCTGCGTGGATTCATCACTGCCGCTGGCCATTGCGTCGCCGCTGTTCATCGCATCATCATTGCTCATTGCGTCACCGCTTCCATTCCTGCGCCAACGTATATATGAACGGCATCATCGCGCGGGCGAGCACATCGCCCGTCGTGCCATAAAACACGGGCACATCCACTTCAGGCATCGCCTGGGCGGATTCAATGCAACCGCGACGGCGCACCTGGCGCAAGCCGATTGCCGCCACACGCCCGGGATATTTCTTCGCTATCGTCGCATACGTCGTGGGGTCGGACTGGCCGTCATCCCCCAGCAGAATGAAACGCATATTGGGAAAATCGCTCATGAGCTGATCTGCGAATTCCAACTTGTGCTGCACACCCGTGGGCACGAACGTCTTGGGACGCGGGTCGAAGTCACGCAGCAGCAGCGGCCCCTGCGGGTAGCCATTCGCACGGATCAGGTGGCGAATGCTGCTCTCGACGTTCCACGGCGACGTCGACAGATAGAAGAACGGCGCGCCCGGCAACGCTTCCCGCATTTTCTGATAGAAATCAGGCATCCCCGGTACGGCGCGGCGGCGGTAGGGGCTGCGGAACAGCATGTTGAACACGGCGCTCCACAGGCGCGGCACGTCGGTAATCATGATCGTGTCGTCCACATCCGAGATGATTCCCACGCTCGCATTGGTGGGAATCACCATCAGCTGGGAATGTACGGCGTTGCGATTGCCCACCATGTACTCGACATCATGCACGCCGGGTTTCAGACGGCGTTGGATGAGAAGGTCGAGATAGCCTTGGGAATCCGACGCAATGGACGCGCTGCTGCGCACCAACGACGGATCAAGATGGTCGAAGGCCTCCGACGAGCCAATCTGCACCGCAAGCACAGGAACCCCGTCAATGCTCACCGCCACGCGCACATGCCCGGCCGGAACCATGAACGCCTGCCGGATGCCCGCGTGCACCGGACGCCGCTCTTGGCCTTGCGGTGCGTAAGTGGTGCGGCAGATAAGCCGTGAAAACACCGTCGTGCCATACCCCACGTAAGGTTCCACACGCGGAATCCACCCCATGCGGCGTGCCTCGCGAGCCGAAATCCGGGTCCACAGGCCAAAACCGAACGTGACGGCGCGACGCGCCACCTGCACAGGCGTCGGCTTGTTTTCAATGCTTTCCTCATCAGAAACGTTGTCAAACAGCGTCTCCACGCGCCGAGCGAGAATCGGCGTATCCGGCATCAGGTCGACGACAGAGCCATCCTGCGCTTTCGTCGTCGGCAATTCCATCGTCGGTGATTCCGCCGCCTGCGCAGCATCCGCCGCAGCGTTTGCCTGCCCGTGCTCAGCCTCTGCCGCCGCGGCATCCGGCGCTTCTGACGCGCTGCTACCCAGCGCGCCCTTGCCCCCGCCTAATGCAGCGTCCGGTGCAGTTGTATCAAGCGAACCGGCGGCGTGGGACACACCGCCCTCTGAATCATCACCGTGCAGCCCAGCGCTACCCAGCTTGCGGGCCAGCTCCTCAGCCTTGGGTATCTTCGCAAGGGTCTCGGAGTCAGGCTGCAGGGAGAAGCCCTGATGAGGCCTCTTCCTGTGGAATTTCCCCAATCGTGTCATAATGCCGTTGCCTCATCCCTGGCTTTTTGCAAATTCCTCGTATTCATCAGCGTTCATCAGACCGCCATCAGCAGTAGGCGCGCCGCCGTCCAGCGTGACCTTCACCAACCATCCGTCGCCATACGGATCCGCATTGACAATCGTCGGGTCCTCGTCCGCCATGTCGTTGACCTGCGTCACGTCACCGGAGACAGGGCTCACGAACGGCGAGATGGACTTGCCGGATTCAATGTCGAACGATTCCTCGCCCGCCTCAAGTGCATCCCCAATCGAAGGCATGTCGATGTACACAAGCTTGCCCAACTGGTCCGCGGCATACGCAGTGATGCCCAGCGTGGCGGTGCCGTCGGCTTCCTTACGCACCCAGGCATGACCTTTCGAATAGAGAAGGTCCTGGGGCAACTGCTGCTGTGTCTGTGTCATGGCTCCAGCCTACTCGATTGGGTCAGCAACGTCACGGCATCGCCGAGGAGGCAACGGCGGTACGGCAGCGAGGCAATTCTAAGAATTTGAGGAATTCTTGTCCTTGGTGCTGTCCGTGTTCTTGTTCTTGTCTTTGTTGGTGGTGCTGCTGGAGCTGCTAGAACTGCTGCTGGAGCTGGCACTGCTGTTGCTGTTGGCGGTATCGCTCTGGGCGTTGGTGT
>CAYVHC010000009.1:0-28653 GCA_964451025.1 uncultured Bifidobacteriaceae bacterium | reverse complement strand
CCAGGCACTGCTTGTAATTGTTCCACGCAGCCTCATAATCCGCACGGCTCACCACCCCGCCATTGTCCACCGCACGCTGCAGCATCGCCGTCTGCTCATCGGACCGAGCGTACTCCTTGTCCTTGTAATCCAACAGGAACTTCGCACGCTCCTCCAACGAGGAAGCGATCTTCTCCTCCCCCTGCCGTGAAGAGGATTGCTGCGAAACGCCCGCGGAAGACGACGAAGGGGAAGCCCCGCCCGACGCGCCGCCGCAACCCCCGCCCGCCACCAGGCACACACAGGCCACGGCACCCGCAACCACACGAAACATCCCCCTCACCATCATCTCTACCTCTCCATGTTCCGATTCAACGATGAGTCCTCCAACCGTTATAGCCTCTCCTCCCGTCAGCCGAGTGGCCTCCATTCAGTCTTCAGCCCATTATCGTGACTCCAACCATTTGCCACCAGGCACTCGGACACATTCGGATCATAGAAATCTATGTGGTATGCAGACTCTTCACTCGCAGAAGCTGATGCGTCCTGTGATGAAGCTGAGTCATCCCCAGACGCAAGAGAATCTTCCCACTCCTCGGTGTCGTTTTTGTACTGCTCCTTCGTATAGCTCGCAGGAGCCACCCCTTGCTTGTGAAGGCAGTCAACAATTGCCTGGTCAACATCCGAGGTCAGCGTCTCGTTTCCAAACTGGAGACTATACTGGTCGTTCACCTGCATGGTGTATGTCGAATAGCAATACACGGCGTCAGACTGCGCCTTTTCGCCCTGCTCCTGCGTGAGCCCATTGCTGTTGGTCGACGGCAAGTCATACAAGCCATGTGGGTACTTGTACAATTGCGGCGCCACGTAGCCTTTGTCGACCAGGCACTGCTTGTAATTGTTCCACGCCGCCTCATAATCCGCGCGGCTCACCACCCCGCCATTGTCCACGGCACGCTGCAACATCGCCGTCTCCTCATCGGAACGCGGATACTCCTTGTCCTTATAATCCAAAAGGTACTTCGCACGTTCCTCCAAAGACGACGCAATCTTCTGCCCCTCGCCCTGAGAAGACGAGGAAGCGGATGGCGAACCCGAACCGGAGGAAGACGACCCGCCGCTGGCATCAGTACCACAAGCCGAACACGCAAGCGCAAGCATGACCGCAACCGTTCCAGCAACAACACGCGGACTCCTCATCATCTTAAGATTCCTCCCGCAGATTAAAGTATTCAACTTTCGAGACCATACTTGACATAATCGCTGCAACCATCGCAAGCGATGCCCTGCGGCGTACGCCCCGCGCATCCGCCATCGACCGTGCAACCGTTACATCCGCATGATTACTACTCCACATATGTATCGTGCTCCCTCTGAGAGAACCGGCAACTTCTTCGTTACCCGGTGAATTCCCTTAGACATCAGTATATCAGATGCGTCTGTCGCAAGACCTGAACTACTAGAATCATGGCCAAGAACCGGATGGTGAACCCGAACCGGAGGAAGACGAACCGCCGCCGAAACCCACCTCACTTCTGGAACGGATACCAGACGATCTCAGTCGGATCAGTGCCATCCAGAAATCCGTAACCGTATGTGGCAAGGCATCCGCGAATCTGAGGATCCTTCATATCAACCGAATACGACGAAGTAGGGCTACTCGCTTTCTGCGACGCAGCCTGTTCTTTCAACCATTGCTCCTTCGTATAGCTCGCAGGCACCATCCCCGTCTTGTGAAGACAATCCACCAATGCCTCTTCTGAATCGCTCAGCAACCCTGGATTCCCCAATTGGACTTGATACACGCTATCGACATCCGAGACGTTCTTCATCATGCAATCGCTAACATCGGGACCCAAGCGTTCCACCTGTTCCTGGGTGCCGCCGGTTGTGTTCTCACCTGCGAGTTGATACATGCCATTGGGGAATTTATGCAACACAGGATCGGAATATCCACGGTCCACGATGCAATTGCGAAAATCATTCCACGCTGATTGATAATCGGCAGCCGACACCATGCCGTTCTGAGCTGAGCGAGCAAGGATTTGTTTCTCGGAATCGCTTATCGACGCTTCACCCTGCACACGATTGTTCACGTTGACGATGTAATCCTTCAACGAAGCAGCCAGCTTCCCCGATGACGAGGAGGAGGCAGTGGAGTCAGCATCACCCGCGCCCGCCCCAGGGGCAGCGCCGCCACGCCCGCAAGCGCCTCCCGACAACACCACCACCGCACACAACAGACACAGCAACGACCTCCATGCGCCACGAAGGCACAGGCCGGCAGACAGAAGCAACGACGATGCACACGCCGCAGCCTTACAGACGTTTCGCAGCATCGCGAATCACCTTTTCCTCTCCCATGGCATCCCCGCCATGGAACCCGATGAGAGGAAAGTCATCTTTGCTCTCCCGCTTCCATTACAGCACCCAAAGACAGACAACACACCGATGGGAACTGCAAGAAGCTACAGACCGGCACAGCCGATACATATCCTCACGAAGGCGCTCATCGAACGCAGAAAAGACCCTGCGATGCATACTCGCGTTCCTGCACAAGCCGATGGTGCACAACAGCGATGGTGCACAACAGGCAAGCGCAGAAACGGTTTCCACTCATTGCCAAGAAGCGCGCATCGAGCTGGAAGCACGCATACGCTCGACCAGCCTTTCGCTACGCGCCCCGAAGCCGCCACCCGCCCGTCACTGCGCGTAGCGGGAAAGGAACAGTGCCTCCGTGACGATGTTGTTGCGCAATCCGCTCAGGGAGATGGATTCATTAGGGCTGTGCGCATTGGCCTGCGGATCCTCAGGGCCGGTCACGATGACCTGCGACTGAGGGAAGAGACGCTGCAATTCGGGGATGAACGGAATCGACCCGCCTTCGCCCTTGTTCACGGGAGTGACGCCGAATGCGTCGCTCATCGCCTGCTCTGCGACGCCCACTGCCTTGCAATCCGGGTCCATCGCCCACCCCATGCCGTTCTCACCATTGGCAACACTCACCTGAGCGCCGAAGGGGGCGTGCGACACCAAAAAGTCCGCGAGCGCCTTCTGTGCTTCTGCGGGGTTCTGTGCGGGAGCTGTGCGCAGTGACAGGCGGAATCGTGCGGTGTTGGCGATGACGTTGAACGAGCCATCGACGGGGTGGGCATCGAAGCCGATGACGCTCACGGACGGCTTGGTCCACACACGCTGCGCCAGGGAGCCGGTGCCTGCGAGCCGGTAGCCGGGCACCGTGGAGGAATCCGCGCGGAACGTGGCTTCGTCAAGGTCGCGTTGCAGGCCTCCGACCGGCTCCTGCGATTCCAGACCAGGCACCGCAAGGTCACCGTTGCCGTCGTACATCGAGGCGATGAGCATGGCGGAAAGGGTCACCGCATCGAGGATCGGACCGCCGAACTGCCCCGAATGCACAGGGTGTTCGAGCACCTTCACCGTCACGTCCACATCGGTGTTGCCGCGCAAGGACGTGGTGAGGCTAGGAATGGACGCCGACCAGTTGCCCGAATCCGCCACGATGATCACGTCGGATTCGAATTCATCGCGATGAGCTTTGAGGAAGGGAATGAAGCTCGGAGAGCCCATTTCTTCCTCACCTTCGAAAAACAGCTTGATGTTGCACGGCAGATCGCCGCCCAGCGCATGAAGCGCCCCGGAATGGATGGCGATGCCACCGCCGTCGTCTGCGGCACCCCGCCCATACAGGCGGTCTCCCACTGTGGTTGCTGTGAAGGGATCGGTGCGCCACGCCGCGCGGTCAGGCACCGGCTGCACGTCATGGTGTGCGTAGAGCAACACGGTGGGAGCCTGGGGGTCGACCACCTTTGAACCCACGACCTCCCATGCCCCAGGGGTTCCGTCAGGGTTCTCGGACTGCACGACGTGCGCATCGCCAATGCCCACGAGCTTCATCTGATCGGCCACGAATTGCGCCGAACGCTTCATGTGCTCGCCGGTGATGCCTTGCGCCGAAATGCTCGCCAAGGCAATCTTGTCCGATAACATCGCCACGATGCGATTCCAATCGCCGTTCACCCGCTGTCGGATGGTTTCCACGTTCATCGCTTCACCCGTCATGTCATTCACCTCTGTTGTCTCACCAACGTCTGTTGTGCTTTTACTTTTATCTATTCTACGAATGGCTGGGATGGGGATGGCTGGGATGGCTGCAATGCCGCCAATCGCACCATTGGGAAAGCCCACGGGATGGCGTTGAAGCGTCTAGGTATAAACGTAACCTGTTCGCATGACACTCTTCAGGAAATCGAGCGACAAGGATTCCTCCGACTCCGCGCAGGTGCCGCCGCATTCGGACATCGCCGAAACCTCACAGACCACGGACTCCTCCACCGCCGGCAAGGGCCGCCCCACCCCCAAGCGCAAGCAGGCGCAGCAGGCTGGCTTGCGCCCGCTCGTGCCCAAGGACCGCAAGGCCGCCAAGAAGGCAGAGAAGGCGAAGTATCGTGCCCGTCAGGACCGCGAATACGAAGCCATGGAGACCGGCGACGTGCAGCACATGCCAGCCGCCGAGCGCATTCCATGGCGTGTCTACGCACGTGATTATGTGGACGCCCGCTGGAACTTGGGCGAATGGTTCCTGCCGGTGATTCTCATGGCGCTCATCGCCTCCATCATCGTGCAGCAATGGTCCCAGGTCGTGGCGTTTGTGCTCATGGTGGCGATATATGTTTACATGCTTATCGCCATTATCGACGCTGCCGTCATGTGGCATGGACTGAAAAAGAAGCTCATCGCGAAGTTCGGCGACAGAGCCGTTGCCAAGGGCCAGCGCACCGGTTTCTACTCGTGGAGCCGCGCTCTGCAGATCCGCGCGTGGCGCATGCCCAAGCCTCGTTACAAGAAGCGCGGACACTGGCCGGACTGATGCCCGCACCCGTCAACGCCGCAATGGTTCGTCTGTTCCATTGCGGCGTTTTTCATTGGGCATTGTGTTCGCTCTGTTTGTTTTTTGTATTCCTTGCGTCTCCGTACCGGTGTGTCTCCCTGCCGGTGCTTTGCAATACTTTTTCATTTTATCTCATTATTAAACATTCCCATTCACAAGCAAAATAAAATTCCGATCGCATTTCATACAGCCACGACAGCCACACCCGTGTCGGCAGCTCACGCGCAGAGCACATGCTCAACATCACGTTTTCATTTCGCTCATGTCATTTCGCCATGAGGGTAAACGCCGCATATCCGCCGCGTTGCCCTGCCACGATTCGATAAGATACGCCCATACGGCACAGCACACGCACCCATGGCATGGCGAATCCGCACCGTGCCACCAAGCCGCAGCAAGGAGGGCTCATGGCAGACCCGGACCACTACGAACCGTCACACAGCACACCCCAGCCGACAGCACCGACTGCACAGAAAGCAAGCGACAGTGAGGTCATAACCTCCTCCCCCGCGTTCACCAATGACATACCGACGCGCACCGATGTGGCAATCATCGGCTCCGGGCCCGGCGGTTACTCATGCGCCTTGCGCGCCGCCCAACTCGGCTTGCATGTGACGCTCATCGAACGAGACGCACATGCCGGCGGCACATGCCTGAACCGCGGATGCATTCCCACGAAGGCACTGCTGGACGCCGCCCACGCAGCATGGGAGGCACGCCGCGGCGAGCGCCTCGGTTTCGGCACACGCGCACAGCAACCCGATCGCGAGCGCTTGCTTGGCTTCCAGCACAATGCCGTGCGCACGATGGTCGATGGACTCGAATCCCTCATCAAGGCACGGCGCATCGCATTCGTGCACGGGCAATCCGCCATCGACACAGCCACCACCGCCAACACAGCCACCACCACTGCGAGCGCCACGGAGCCTGTGGCAGGCGGCGCGCAACCCATGCGCACCGTGACGGTCGACTCTGCCGATGGGACGCGGCATCGCATCAGCGCACGTCATGTGGTGATCGCAACCGGCGCCGCTCCCCGTCCGCTCGCCGAAGCGCCCTTCGGTGGCCGCGTGCTCGATTCCGACGCCGCATTGGAACTGCCCGTCATCCCCCGCTCCGTCATCGTCATCGGATCGGGAGCCGTGGGATTGGAATTCGCCAGCTTCTGGGCTGCGATGGGCAGCAGCGTCACGGTGCTGGTGCGCCATGGCCGGCCGCTATCGGATTGGCCGCGCCGCGTGGGGGCGTCGCTCAAACGCGGCATGACAGCGCATGGCGTGACATTCATGGACTACACCGCTGTTGAATCCTGCACTACCGACGACGGCACCGCGATGCTCACCGTCTCCACGCGCAAAGGCAATGCCACCCTCTGCGCCGACTACTGCCTCGTCGCCATCGGACGCATGCCCTCAACCGACGCTCCGTGGATCGAACAAGCGGGGGTGGAGCGCGATTCCCGCGGATTCATCATCACGGACCCGTGGGGGCGCGCTACGTCGTCGGACATGGCGTCGGATACAGCATCGGACATGACGTCGGGCATATGGGCGGTGGGCGACGTGACCGCTGGCCGACAGCTCGCGCACCGCGCTTTCGCACAAGGACGCGTGGTCGCCGAGACGATGGCAGGGCTTTCACCCGCCCCGGTGCGCGACGAGCTCGTGCCACGCGTCGTCTTCAGCCTTCCCGAGGCCGCAAGTGTGGGACTGGACGCCGACCAGGCGAAGTCCGGTGCATTCGGGATCTTCAGCGACGTGCGCGAAACAGCGATTCCCATGGATGGCAACGCACGCACCGCAATCGCCGGGGACACTGGCGTCGTTGGCATCGTGACGGGCGTTGATGGCAGCGCCCCCGATTCGCCGCGTCTGGTGCTCGGCGTGCACATGGCCGGCCCGCATGTCTCAGAATTCATCGGTGAAGCGCAGCAGATCGTGCGCAATCGAATCCCTCTCGCCGAGGCTGCGCTGGCGATACACGCACACCCCACTTTCAGCGAAGCATTGGGCGAGGCGCTGCTCAAGGCGGACGGCTCCCCCTTGCACACGATGTGAACGAGGCGGCACCACACAGGCGCAGCGAACGCAAGCGCAGAGAACGCAAGCGCAGAGAACAGCGTCGTAAGGAAAGCCGCAGCGCCGCCCTATACAGCCACCTCGCTAATATGCAAAACAGTTGAATCCACCCACGAACAAAAGGAAGCGCATGGCCACGAACGACACGAACGCCCGGAAGAACGACGGCAAGAAACCCAAGAAGGAAGGCCGCCTGCGCGGAACCATCAAGCAGCTCGGCGCCGTCTACGATTTCACACGCCAGCAGGACCCCCGCCTTCCGCTGCTGATGGCTTTGAGCTTCGGAATCCCTGTGATCATCTCGATCATCGTGCCGCTCGTGTGGTATCGCACCAGCATCCCCGGTTGGATCCTCACCGTGCTCCTGGGCATCATGATCGGTTTCACGGTGGCCGTGTACGTGCTCACCAACCGTTCGAACACCGCGATGTATGCGATGGCCGAGGGCAGACCGGGCGCCACCGCGATGGTGATCAAGAACATCAACAACAAGGCATACACGTTCAATGAAGAGCCCATCTGGGCGGACCCCCGTTCGAAGGACATGATCTGGCTGGGCACGAGCTTCAGCGGCATCTTCCTCATCGGCGAAGGCGACTATGGCCGCGTGCAGCGCGCCATGGACCGCCAGGAGAAGACCATCCGCAAGATCACCCAAGGCTCCGACATCCCGATCTACCGCATCAGCGTGGGCAACGGCCCCAAGCAGGTGCCGCTGCGCAAGCTGCGCAGCAAGATCGTGCGCGGTCACAAGATCAAGCTGCGCCGCGACGAGCTCGAAAGCCTCAACAACCGCCTGCGCTCCTTGCGCCTGCGCAACAACACGATGAACATGCCCAAGGGCATGGATCCCTCCCGCGTGCACGTCAGCCCTCGCGCAATGCGCGGAAAGAACTGACGCGGCGCCTCGCTATCGCAACCGTCGCAATCGACCAACCGTCCCGACCACGCATCGCGCAAGGGACGCGGCCCGTGCTTCTTTTCGAAATTCGAAAGCGCTCCTTGATGGGGCGCTTTCTTTGTTGATTTCGCAACGGCGGCGCAAGCCAATGACCACATCGCAATACATCAACTCGCCACTGATTTCAATACTTAAACGCATCCCGAAACATGTTCGTAACGTAACGAGCGACTTTGCGAAACTCGGAACCCTACACTTTACCTTGTATTCCTCAAGACGAAAGGATTGTCAGATGACTGACATCAAGACCAAGGAAGACGCCGAGGCCCTTATCAATAAGGAAGGCATCGAGTATGTCTCCGTGCGCTTTACCGACCTCATCGGCGTTCAGCAGCACTTCACTGTGCCGGCTGCGGCGTTCCTGCACGACGCTTTCACCGACGGCATGCCGTTCGACGGTTCCTCGGTGACCGGTTTCCAGGCGATCAACGAGTCCGACATGAACCTCAAGCCGGACGTGACCACCGCTTACATCGATCCGTTCCGCAAGCACAAGACGCTTGATGTCGCCTTCTCCATCGTCGACCCGATCACCGATGAGCCTTACAGCCGTGACCCGCGTCAGGTCGCTGCAAAGGCCGAGGCATTCCTCAAGTCCACCGGCATCGCCGACACCGCATACTTCGCTCCTGAGGCTGAATTCTTCATCTTCGACAAGGTTCGTTTCGAGAACTCCATGGCCCGTTCCTTCTACGAGGTTGACTCCATCGAGGCTCCGTGGAACTCCGGCAAGGATTACGAAGACGACGGCACCCCGAACATCGCGTTCAAGAACAAGGTCAAGGGCGGCTACTTCCCGATTCCGCCGATCGATCACTCCCAGGACCTGCGCGACGACATGGTGCACAACCTGCAGGCCGCCGGCCTTGAGCTCGAGCGTTCCCACCACGAGGTGGGCGGCGCCGGCCAGCAGGAGATCAACTACCGCTTCAACTCCCTGCAGCATGCAGGCGATGACCTGATGAAGTACAAGTACATCGTGCATGAGACCGCTGCCCAGGCCGGCAAGGCCGCAACGTTCATGCCGAAGCCGATCGCTGGCGACAATGGCACCGGCATGCACTGCCATCAGTCCCTGTGGAAGGACGGCAAGCCGCTGTTCTTCGACGAGAAGGAATACGGCGGTCTGTCCAAGATTGCACAGTGGTACGTCGGCGGTCTGATCAAGCACTCCTCCTCCGTGCTTGCCTTCACGAACCCGTCCCTGAACTCCTACCACCGTCTGGTGCCTGGCTTCGAAGCCCCTGTGTGCATGGTTTACTCCGCACGCAACCGCTCTGCCGCCATCCGCATCCCGCTCGCTGGCAAGTCCCCGGCTGCAAAGCGCATCGAGTTCCGCGCGCCGGATCCGTCCTGCAACCCGTACCTCGCCTTCTCCGCACAGCTTATGGCTGGCCTCGACGGCATCATCAACCACATCGAGCCCCCGGCACCTATCGACAAGGATCTCTATGAGCTTCCTCCGGCAGAGTATGCCAACATCAAGCAGGCTCCGGGCTCCCTCGACGAAGCGCTGAAGGCTCTGGAAGAAGATCACGACTTCCTCACTGCCGGCAACGTCTTCACCGACGATCTCATCGAGACCTGGCTCGACATCAAGCATGGTGAGATCGACAAGGCTCGTCTGCAGCCGACGCCGCTCGATTATGAGCTGTACTTCCACATCTGATCGCCTGCCGCGTGAACTGAGCTTGGTGCTTGGTTCGGCGGTATGAATCACGGAAGCCTAGGACCCGGTGGGAATCCCGATGATTCCCACCGGGTCCTTTATTATCTGCGGCAGCCTCTGCTGCCGCATCACAGAATCGCAATCATGCTGCAGCCACAGACAATCCGCAATCACACTACAATGGAGTCGCCAAAGAAAGGAGTTCCCATGGAACAGCCCATTGTGACGGACATCGAACTGCTGAGCAAGATCTCGCGCCCAGCGACTCCCGCTGATTCGCAGATCATCGAGGACCTGCGCGACACGCTCGCAGCGCATCATGATGAATGCGTGGGACTCGCGGCCAATATGATCGGTTCGCTCACCCGCATCATCATCGTCTCGACGGAAAAAGGCGATGTGGTGATGGTCAATCCCACGATCACCAAGCGCACCGGCATCTATATGACAAAGGAAGGATGCCTGTCGCTGACGGATGTGCACCGCGCCACGCGATTCGAGAATGTGACGGTCGTGTGGCAGGACGCGGACTTCACGCGCCATATGCGTGGATTCTCCGGCTACACCGCGCAGATAATCCAGCATGAGGTCGATCACCTCGACGGCAAGATCATCTAGCCGTTATTCATCTACCATCCAGTCACTGGCAGCTGCAGTCAGTGAACTCAGACATCGGTCGCTTTGGGCCGTTGGCCGCCGCCCACTCACAGGTGGTGGCCAACGGCTCAGCCAAGCGACGGGCGTTCGCGCTGCATAAGAGCGCGCGCCACGCTTTCAAAGGTCTTCGCCACCGGGGATTGCACCAACTCTCCATTCTCGTCGAGCACCGCCGGCCTGCCTGATTCCGCGGTCTCGCGCAGCTCGGGCACCAACGGCAGCTGGCCAAGCAGCGGCACGTCATAGCCCAACGCATGCGTGAGCTGGTCGCTCACCCGTTGCCCGCCGCCTTCGCCAAATATGCGCAGCTTCTCACCCTTGTGTTCAAAATAGCTCATGTTTTCAATGACGCCGTCGACTTGCATCGGCATTTGCAACGACACAAGACCGGCGCGCACCGCCACCTCGGATGCGGATGGCTGCGGCGTGGTGACGACCACAAGCTCAGCGTTGGGCAGCGCCTGAGCCACGGAAATCGCCATGTCGCCGGTGCCAGGCGCCAAGTCGAGAAGCAATACGTCCGGATCTCCCCACCACACGTCCGACAGGAACTGTTCGAGCGAGCGCTGCAGCCTGGGGCCGCGCCACAATATCGCGCGGTCGGAGCCGGCAAACACGCCAATCGACATGAGTCTCACTCCCCACGCCTCGGGCGGCACGAGCATGCCGTCCAGATCGGTCGGCTGATCCTTGACACCAAACAGGCGTGGCAGCGAAAAACCATAGATGTCAGCGTCGATGGCGGCCGTGTCGTATCCGAGCGCGGCGAACGTGGCGGCCAGATTGGCGGTCACCGAGCTTTTGCCCACCCCGCCTTTGCCGGAGGCGATGGCGAAAATACGCGTCTTGGCACCCTTGCGGGTGAATGGATTCGCCCGGCGTTCCGCTTTGAGCCTTGCCACGAGCGCCTTGAGCTTAGCGGATTCCATGACGCCTGTTTCAATAGTGAGGCGAATCCTCCCCTGCGGATAATTCACCACAGCGGCACGTATGCGGCGGCGTATCGTCTCTGACAGCGGGCAGCCAGGCACCGTGAGCTCCAAGTGCACGGTCACGTCCCATGCGGGTGTGCCGTCGTCATCATCCGCGGTGTGCGCTGCCGGTGCGACATCCACGTCGCCGACCATGCCCAGGTCCGTGATGGTGCGGCCTAGTTCCGGGTCGATGACATGTCGCAACGCCTCCAGGATGTCATCATGCACCTTGCGCGGGGTCACGCCTCGCACGGATGTATCGGAGCATCCTCCAACACCGTCACCAGCACCGTTCCCAGCAGCGTCGTGAACACCGTCACCAGCACCGTCGTGAGAAGCCATGCGAGAAACCATGTGCCCAATCCTTCCATAGCGCAATATGACCCATAAGTGCAATAGTGCGAAGTGGCTGGATGCGCCGTGCATCCGGTCACTGCACGCCACCGTTACTGTAGCCTTTTCACCACACGCCACACAAGGGCGCGGTTTCCACATGAATCTCAATCTCCACGATTCCATCACAATTGACGCGGATTTTACGCATCTTTTCAGGCTGGCTGCCGTATTATTAGTGCGGAAAAGGCCCTCCCGCAACCATGCATTGGGCCCAGGCGAAGGAGCATTGCAATGAGCGACGAGCGCGATTACGGTTCGAACGGCACCGCTGGATATGTCCCCGGCACCGAAGCGCCCAACGGATACGGGTATCACGATCCAAACGCATCGTCCACGAATTCCGCATGGCAAGGTTCGCCTTCCGCCGCCTATTCCGGAGCCCCTGCGACTCCGTCCTACTCATCAGGCGCCATGGATTTCGCAGGCGCCGGGAACTCTGCACATCCTGCGAATCCCCAGGCCTCATACACCGGCGTCAGCGTGCCGTTCAACGCCGATGCCATCTTCAACGCGAATGCCGGCACCCCCACCAAAGCGCCGCGTGGCATGGATTTCGAGTCCATCATGGATTCCCAGCCCAGCTCGGCAGACTCGTATACGACCGATGGTGACAATGCCGTCGACGTGAAGCGCCGCAGCCTGCTCAATGAGAAGCTGACGAACGGACGCCGTGTGGAGCTCATTGTGTCACTCATCGTGTCCATCGCCATGATTTTCGTGCACAATGCAATGCGCACAGGCGCCGCCGGTGTCATCACGGCGACGATCATGAACGCGGCATTCGTGGTGCTGCTCTTCAGTCTCGTCCGCACCTGCTTCAAGTACGATCTGGCGCTTGTGACCGGCCTGCGCCGCGCCGTCATCATCATTCTCACGCTGCTCGGCGTTGCTTCCGCGGCAGGCCTCGTCTACTATGCCCTCGACGTGCCCGGGGTGTTCAACCCCACGAGCGTGCAGCTGTCGGCGCTGCAAGTGCAGGGCAACAGCACCGGCAACGGGCCTTACATCCTCACGGGCAAGGCGCCAAGCGGTAACACGATGACGTTTTCGCTGACCCAGGACGAATACTATGCGTGCAACACGGGTCTCAGCGGAGTAGACACAAAATACCGCTCCGCAACAATTTCGTATCTCCCTCACACGAAGACGCTGACATCCCTCACCTGCGGCTCGTCGAAGTGATGCAGTTCGGGATGCAAAACGCCGTCGCACGGTGTGCTGTGCGACGGCGTTTTGCTATGTTGCGGCGGTTCGCCACTGCGCAGCTCACTGTGTATGTAGGGTTCGCTGCTACGCAGCTCACTGTGCCGACAGGGTTCGCTGCTACGCAGCTCACTGTGCAGTTGCAGTGAATTCCCCTGTCTCCAGCAGGTGAGCGAACTGGCTTTGGTCAATCATGGGGATGCCCAATGCTTCCGCTTTTGTCACTTTCGCCGCTCCCGGCGCAGTGCCAGTGACGACGACGGTCGTCTTCTTGCTCACCGAGCCAGTGGCCTTGCCTCCACGGTTCTGGATGGCTTCCTTGACTTCTTCACGTGAATAACCGTCGACCGTGCCGGTGACAACGATAATCTTGCCTTCCAGCGTCTGAGGCAGCGTCGATGCCTCGACCGCGGCAGTTCCCACACCTGCCAAGCGCCATGCGGCGAGGATGCGCCCGCGCCAATCCTGAGGATCCTTGGCGTGTTCGAACCATTCGTGGATGACCGTCGCCTTCTGGTCGCCGATGGTATCGACGTCAGCGAGTTCCTCGACCGTCGCATTCGCCAACGCATCAAGCGAACCGAATGCCGACGCGAGAATACGAGCGGTGGGCGGGCCCACGCTGCGGATGGACAGCGCCACGAGTACCCTCCACAGTTCAGCGCTGCGAGCGGCCTTGATTTCATCAAGCATGGCGAGCGTGTTTTTGCTCGGCTCGGCATCAGATTCCGCCTGCCCCTTGGACGGCGCCTTGTAAAACGCCCGCACCTGCCGCCACAAGCCTGACATGCCGCGCTCGCGGCGCACCTTGCGTTTCTTGCCCGTCGTGGGATCGATCACGGTGCGCACTTCAACGATGGGAATCTCACGCCACACTCGCACATCGCGCAGTTGCTCAGCGGTGAGGGCAAACAAATCCGCTTCGCTGCTCATCACCGGCGTCTGCATCGCCGGCAGTTCCAGCCCCGCCTCAGGCACATACGGCTTGGGTTCCTCACCGGGGGCGACTTTGATTTCCTTGGTATCGGGACAATATGCCGCCACGGAAATCGGGCGATCCTCCTCAGGGTTCGTCAAAGCGATGGCCGCCTGCTCCCCCAAGTGCTCGATATCGAGGGCCTTGCGCGACGCTAGGTTGATGACGCGTTGGGTCAACTGCGCAGGGCACGATTCGATGTTGGGGCAGCGAATGTCCACGTCGCCTTCCCTTTCGGGAGCCAGCGTGGCGCCGCAGCTGGGGCACGTGGTGGGCATGACGAATTCGCGAAGGTCTGGGTTCGACTCGCGCAGGGCGAGCACGGGTCCCACAATTTCAGGAATCACATCGCCCGCCTTGTGCACGATCACGGTGTCGCCGATGAGCAGGTTCTTCATCTTGACGACCTCGGCGTTATGAAGCGTGGCATGGGAGACCGTGGAACCCGCCACGTAAACGGGGTCGAGCACTGCCACAGGCGTCACGCGGCCGGTGCGCCCCACCTGCACGATGATGTCCAGCAGCTTCGTATTGACATCCTCAGGCGGATACTTGTAGGCGATGCCCCATCGCGGTGCACGGGATGTGGCGCCCAGACGGCGCTGGAGCGCCAGGTCGTCGACCTTGATGACGATGCCATCAAGCGCGTGTTCGATGTCGTCGCGGTGCTCGCCGTAATACTCCACCATGTCGATGATCTCATCGAAGGTGCTGACCTTGCGGTTGTGCGGGGACACAGGCACTCCCCACGTTGTATACAGGTCGTAGGCCTGGGATTGGTCCTTGATTTCCTCATGGGAGGGACTGGCGTCAGCACCCCACACGAGGCGACCGATGCCATGCGCATAGAAACTCAAGTGACGCGATGCCGTCACTCGAGGGTCTTTCTGGCGCAAGGAACCCGCCGCCGCGTTGCGCGGATTGGCGAACGGCACGTGCCCCATCTGCTCCTGCTGTTCGTTGAGCGCACGGAACGTGTCGAATCTCATGAACACTTCGCCGCGAATCTCCACAAGCTCGGGAATGTCTTCCGCAGGCCCCTGCAAGTTCTGCGGGATGGTGGCGATGGTGCGCACGTTGGGCGTGATGTCTTCTCCGATCACCCCGTCGCCTCGCGTCAGGCCCTGTTCGAGCACTCCGTTGCGATAAATGAGGTTGAGCGCCAGACCGTCGATCTTCACTTCGCAGGTCATGGGAAGCGGCTTGCCTTGAGGCCAGTCGAGGTCCTGCCGCACGCCGTCGTACCAACCCCTGATTTCGTCGTATGTGAACACGTCGTCGAGCGACAGCATGCGCGAGGGGTGACGCACCGAGGCGAAATCCGAGGACACCTGCCCGCCCACACGATGGGTGGGCGACTGGGGGTCGTCGAGTTCGGGGAATGCCACCTCGAGCCTTTTCAGCGTGTTCATGCGGTTGTCGTATGCCGCATCGGATGACGTGGGGGCGTCGTTGACATAGTAGGCGATCTGGTCGGATTCGACCCAGGCGCTCACCCGCGCCCACAGGCGTGCCGCCCGTGCCGGAGTGAGAGTGGTGATGTCCAGCATCGTGAGGCGTTCGGCATCGGCATCCGTGGGCTTGAGGGCGCTGATCCATTCGTCGCTGCCCGGCTGTGCTGCAGGTGCATCCTGCGCTGTGTGCTTTGGGGAATCTACGTGTTCCTTGGCATCCTTGCGCTCTTTGGAATGCGACGGCGCAGCCGCCTGGCCATGCGAGGCGTTCCGCGGCTTCTGCACCACCGGGTCTGTCACCTTCCCGTCTTCGGTGAGGGCGTCGAAATCCCATGCAAGTTGCTCATCAGACATGTGTGCCTCCCTGTTTCGCCAGCAGTATCAGCGTATACCGTCGCCGCCAGCACGTGCCAAGCGCGTCACCGGCGCGTCTTCTCATGCACCCAACGACTGGCGGAACTGCCAGTCCTCGGCGCCCATGCGCGTCACGGACGTGTCGTTCATGCGCGACGACGCGGTGGCGAGATTGGCTCCGGGAATGAACAATCCCATGTCCACGCACACGCGCTCCGCGTCACGCACGATGTCGGTCAGTTCCATATGAGGCCACACAGGGATGCCCTCGCTACGCAGCACCTGTACCGCTTGGTCCACGGAGCGGGGTACGGGGATGTTTTGCGACACCGCATTGGCGACGAGCTGCTGCAGCTCCTGTTGGGCGGGCGGCATCTGACCAGGGTTTATCTGGAGGCTGAGCAGATAGCATGCCGCAGCCACATCGAACCTGTCGCGCATCCATTCGGCATAGGCGAGCCTGTAGTAGGCATAGGATGCGTCGTCCCTCGCGAGGGATACCCGCAAAGCGTTGAGGGAAGCCGCATACACGGAATCCCAATCCTGCGCCACCGCCATCTGGGTGGCGAGCAGCATATGCGCGGTGGAATACGCGGGGGCGTATTTGACGAGCATGTTCATGTGCGGCAGTGCGTCCTTGGGGCTTTTGACCTGCGCGATGAAGTTCGCCAACGCCATATGCAGTCCGAACAGCTTGTCGGGAATCAGCACGACCTTCTCGCCATGCATAGCGAAGAGCCTGTTGTACACCACACGTTCCGCATACGAGTTGAAGTAGCGCGGCACGCCGTCCGCTGTCGCGAAGAAAGCATCCATGCGAGCGACGGCTTCCTCGGCTACCGCAATGGCGCCGTCGGCATCGCCCATTTCAAGATGCGAGCGCGCTTCCTCGTCGGCGGCCTCCAAGTTCCGCGTCGCGTGGAACGGCAAATCCGGCAGGTCATGCCCGTCGATGATCGCCGACGTGACCTGCGGCGCCATCTGCGTGAGCTCGGGGTCTCCCAATGCGTCGACGATGCGCATGACGTGGCGCGCCTTGTCGGCGGATGTCGCCGAATCATCCGAAGCGATGCGATGGAAGTCCGTCACTGCACGCTGCAGCAGGTCGGCGCGTTGAATGGACAGACCGGTAACATCATGGCATCCCAGAATCCTCGCCGCATCCTCAGTGAAAGGCACATCGCTCATCTCCGGCACCTCCTGGGCACCGGCCGGGGCGAACTTGGTGCTATGGATGTCGAACGACGGCTCGATGGGGATGAGCCTGCCGTTGTCGTCAAACGCCATGCGCGCATTGAAGGAACGGTACAGGTCCAGCGGGTCAGAAAGACCCCGCGATTTCAGCGCGTCGAGGAATTTGTCGCGGGTGAACGTGACAGTGACGAGCGGTTTGAGCAGTGAGAACGAATCCATTTGCTCAGCGCCGCCGTCGGCATTGGCGTCCGTGCCTTCCGCAGGGTCCTGCGAGCGCACGGACAGCGCGTAGCCCATCGACGGGGAATCCGCGGCGCTACCAGAACGGCTGTCCGCTTCAGCCATGGCGGATGCAGCGGTCTCCGATGAGGATTCCGCTCCAGCGGATGCCGATGCCGTGGCGGATGCCGATGCGGATTGCGACGGAGCGGAATCGGCTGCCGCACCGGACAGCGGTGTCTGCGACGCGCCTTGGGATGCTGCGGTACCGGCTGCGTCGGAATCGAGTCGCAGCGATGCGTGGGAATCCATGTCTTTGGGGTCGGAACGCGATCCTGTCGGTGTGTGTGCCGCGTTGCCTTGGTCGCCCAAAGGTCCGAGCAACTGGGCTATCAGCGTGGTCATCGCCTCGGATTGTTCACGCACCGCCTCCTCGAGTCCCAAAGAATCAAGCCTCACCGACACGCTCGTGACCGTGGGATCGACGCCGAATGCCATCGCAGCGATAATCATGCCCATCCGCAGGTTGTAATCGACCGCCATGGCGATGCGTTCGCCTTGTGACGTCTCCACCCACGAGTCGCTACCGGTGTCGAAGCGTTTCGTAGGCATGAGCGCGTCGCCCGCCGTCGTCATCTCGATGGCAACGCAACCGTTCCTGAGGTTGGAGCGGAAGTCCAAATCATGGCGGAAAGGCGTGCGGATGCCATGCAACAGCGACACGAGCACCTTGCGATACACCCATTCCGAACCGGTCGTCTGCAGGGAGTCGTAGTCCGGGTCCTGCTGCGCATCACGATCCGCTGACGGGAACGGATGAAGCAGGTATTCCCGCACCGCCTTGACGCGCGCACGAGGAGCCAGCGAAGCCACGGGGTCGCTGTGGATTTCCCCGGGGCGGGCGGCTTCCCGCAGGGGGTCGCTCAGGATTGACAGCGCTGGATTATCGAGCAATGCGAAATCCAGCTGCGCTGCCTGCTGCTTCGTGATCGTGGATTCCGTGGGAAGGAATCCATACTGTTCGTTAATTTTGAGTGCTTCATCAATGGCAAGGAAACGGTTCACGGTTCCTTCGACGCGCAGCGCGGACAGGCATTGTGCTGGGGTCAGGTCGTCATGCCACAGGAAGTACACCCTGCCGGAGTTGCTCGACTGCATGGTTTCGAGGGGCTCGCGCCCATGCCGGGCTTCAAGGCCGGACATGGGTTGGAGGGCGCCCACATCGTTCATGATGTCCACGAAATACTCGTCAAGCCCGGACACATTGCCGGCGTCGGAGCGGGTGTCACGAATGTCGGCGGCTGCTGCGCGAATGGCTGCCAAAGGGGCCTCCTGCGCCAGATGCGCCACGATATTGTCAGCACCGAAAGGCTTGGGGTCGCGATGGGAATACAGGCCGCTCAATTCGACGAACGCCACGGTGATCGCATCGCGGTATTCCAGTCTGCACCGGTTTTGCACGCGAATGCCCGGCCTGACATCCGTGATGGTGTAGCGGTCATGCCATTTGAACCACGTGCCCACTCGCACAGGCGAGGACGAATCCATCGGCATGGTGTATATGCCGCCCACGACGGCCTGCGCGATCATGTCGTCATCCGCCTGTGGCGTGCCATTGAGCCAGCTGACGGGCACGTTTTGGTCGTGCTCTTTCTCAAACACCAAGCTGGGATCGAGACGAGAGGGGTCGGTGGCCGCGGATGAACCGGTGAACACCCTGCCTTGCGCATCAGCAAATGCGAGCGGCACGAAATGCGTGCGGTCGAGGAACATGCCGATGCAAAATCCCCTGCTTTTCGCCGAGGGAAGCTGGGCCCACCCGTAGTTGAACGACGGTTTGGAAAAACCGCTCGGGATGCCGGCGATGACCTTGCTTTTGATGAGCGGCGTGAGGGTGATCATGTCCGGATATTCCTTGCGCCACTGTGCGATTCGGTTCATGCGCTGGAACACGCCGCCCGGCTCCCCATGATTGCCGCCAGCGGCTGCGTCCGCCACCGCCTCGGCCATTGCCTTCGCCGTCTGTGCTCCCCGAGCTGCCGTGCGCATGGCACGGCCAACCGCGTCACCTGCCGAAGCGGCCTTTCCAAAGCGCCGGGGTGCGTGGTTTCCTTGCGAAGAACGGGGAGAACTAGCCATGCCTACCATTGTCTCTTTTTTCGCCGACATCCGTTGACGAATCAGCTCATGGCGCACAGCGAACCCCCGACCGTTGGAATTACTGGAACGGCAGCGCGGAACAGATACCTCCGCGGTTCCTAAATCCACCCCTGCCCTCCGCCATCGGCGACAAATTCAAGGGTCGCCGAAGACGGAAGTTACAGACCCAGAAAACAGGTCCCTAACCTCTGTCTTCGGCAACACCACCAACCGCTCGCCGAAGACGGAGGATACACACCCTGAAAACAGGCCCCCAACCTCCACCATCGGCGACACCACCAACCACTCGCCGAACACGGAAGTTACAGAACCCCAAAACAGGTCCCAAAACTCCCTCTTCGGCGACCCATCTAACCGCTCGCCGAAGAAGGAGGTTACAGGGAACCGAAACGGGACCCTAACCTCCGTCTTCGGCGACCCATCCAAAGGTCGCCGAAGACGGAGGTTACACACCCCGAGAACAAGTTCCAAACCTCCCTCTTCGGCGACACCTGTCCAATCACACCGCACCGTAATCGCACCGCGTCCGCCCTGCACTGCCCTCCCCTCCCACACCGACCACCCCACACCCCGACTCCGCCGCCTCTTTCCACCGCACATCGCCGGGTATCGTGCGCCACCCCTAGAATGTTGGTGTGAAGAACAGGACACCCTTGCCCACATTGCGGACCAGAACGTTGCTCATGGCGGCCGCGGCGATTGTGCTGCTCCTCGAGGTCTTCGTGTTCAACCTGCCTCATTGGATCAGCCTGACCAAACCCGCGCCCAGCGCCGCATCCCAAGACATGAGCGCAGGATTGCAACGGCTCGACGACGGCACCGCCCGCATCGAAGACACATCCCAGGCCTATTTCGACGCGGATGCCGACGACCACAGCGTGGAATACATCCGCCTCGAGCCCTCATCCTCCACCCGGTATGCCTACACGGTGTCCAACGACACGGCGACACGCATCGACGTGCTTCCCACCGGCTCCGACGAGTGGATCACCGGCACGGTGGATTCGTTCTGTTACCGCGTGGATTCAAGCACATACTTGAAGAACCGCACCGGCTACTCGGGCCCGGTGAGCAAAATGCGCGTGTGGTTCCAAGAGGCCAAGGGATCGCGCATCCCCGTCACCAGTGTCACCGTCAATGCCCGCGTGCCATTCCGCATCAGCATCCAACGGGTGCTGTTCATGCTGGCGGCCATGTTCCTGCTCATCGCGCTTCGCCCCCGTTCGCGCTTGCACCGGGTGAGCCTGAACACGCACGACAAGAAACAACGCGTCGGCTTCTGGGCGATCATCGGCGTGCCATGCGCCGCCGCGTTCACATGGGCATTGGTAGGCAACGGCTTGGTGCAGACACCGGCGTTCTTCCATTATTCGAACTCCTACGCCTACGATTTCAACCAGTTCCAGCAGACGGCGAACGCGATACTCAACGGACACGCCTATCTCGACCTGTATGTCTCGCCGCAATTGCTCCAAGCGGACAACCCCTATGACGCCGGCACGCGCGAGACACTGCTCAGCCGCGGCGCCTACCCGATTTTCTGGGACCATGTGTTGTACAACGGGCATTACTACTCATACTTCGGCGTGGTGCCGGTGATTCTGCTGTTCCTGCCGTTCCAAGCGCTCACCAGCCTGTGGACGGATGGCGGCCTCATGCTCAGCACCATCACCGCAGGCGCATTCATGCTGTGTCTGGCAGTGCTGTTTGGCGCGCTTGCAACGGTGCGCTTCGTGGAACGCCACTTCCCTGACGCGAGCGTTGCCACGGCGATGCTGTGCTTCGTGCTGTTGTTTTCCGGTTCCACGATCATGGCTCCCATCTGCCGCGTGGACTTCTACACGATCCCCTTCTGCGCCGGCCTGTGCACGGCGGCCATCGGCCTGTATCTGTGGCAAAGCGCACTGCGCGTGACTGACCCCGCCTTGGGACTGACGCGCAAAGGCCGTGCGCGCACCCGCGTGTGGACTGTCGCTGACCGTGACTGCGATACAACCGCCATCAGGGTGTCGCTGCTGCGCTTGTTCTTCGGCTCGTTCTTCATGATTGCCACGCTGGGATGCCGCCCGCCGCTGGCTGCGTTGTGCATCCTGCTCGTACCGATGGTCATCCAAATCGCCACGCAACTCAACCGTCGCGCCGCAGCCATGAAGTCTCCGGCCGCGCAATCCACAACGCGGCGCCATCTCCCCGCCGGCACGAAGGACGTGCTCATCGCAGCCCTGGTCTGCGCCATCCCCGTATGTTTGGTTCTCGCAGGGCTGGGGTATTGGAACGCAATACGTTTCGGCAGCCCGCTGGACTTCGGTAACGATTACCAGCTGACCGTCGTGGACCTCAAGAATTACCACGAGCCGCTCAACGTGCTGGTTGAGATTGTGTTCTATTACCTGTTCCTGCCGGTGAGCTTCACGAAGGAATTCCCGTTCCTCACCTCACCGCAGATGGCATTGAGCTCGTGGCAATGCTACGAACCGATCATCGGCGGCATGTTCTTCATGACCCCGCTGCTGGTGTTGGGGTTCGCTTTCCCGTTCCTGCGCAAGAAGCTGCGCGAGCACAATGGCTGGCTCACCTGCTGGCTGTGCGCGGTGACCGGCGTTCTGATGCTCCTGTTCATCAGCTACAAGGGCGGTCTGCTGTGGCGTTACAAGATTGATTTCGCCATCTACATGTGCATCATCGCGATGTTCGTGCTCGCACTCGTGCTGCAATGGGCACGCAGCCGTGAATACCGCGGCTGGGCGAAGGCGGTGCTGGTGATTGTGCTTGTCGCCACTGTGGCAAGCGGCATTCTGTGTCTGCAGTCCGTGTTCGTGCGCAATGTGTCGTATCCTCTGGTGACCGATCAGCCCGGCATCTTCCACACCGTGCGCAGCTGGTTCCAGTTGCTCATCTGACAGCGCTTGACACCACACACTGATATGCCCGGTACAGCCGCGGACCTATGGTGTTCCCATGAGATTTTCGTCGAGGGTCAACGCAGGTGCCATGAATCCCATTGCCGCGCAGGCAGCGGCAGCCAAAGCCGCGGGGCATCCGCTCGGCCAGCTCAATGACTCAAACCCCACGCACCACGGCTTGGCACCGCAATTCCTGCCGGAGACGTATACCGCTGATCCCCGCGGACCCCTGGGCGCGCGCCAAGCAATTGCAGATTTCATCAACGCCTCACGCAGGCGCGGCGCCGATTCTACCGATGCGCTTTCAGTTCCTGCCGTGGACCCGTCGAACCTGTATGTGCTCAGTTCCACATCCGAGGCATATGCGTGGCTTGCGATGCTGCTGTGCGATCCGGGAGAGGCGATTCTCATGCCCAAGCCCGGATACCCGCTCATCGAATCCATTTGCAATCTCACCGCCACGCGTGCCATCCCCTACCAGCAGTTTTTCGACGGCTCGTGGGCGCTCGACCTGGCGTCCATCGAGAACGCACTGCGCGAAGGCAACGGTAACGTCAGGGCGATCGCCGTCATCAATCCCAACAACCCAACCGGCGCCTACACGAAACCCGGCGAACGCCAGCGCCTCGTAGAGTTGGCGAAAAGCTATGATGCCGCAATCATTGCCGATGAAGTCTTCTATGACTTCACGCTCGAGCCCTTTGATGGCAATGCCCGCTGGGCAGGCGAACAGGGCGTGCTCACGTTTTCGCTCGACGGATTCTCCAAGATGCTCGCCGCACCGCACGCCAAGGTCGGCTGGATCGAGGTCTCTGGCCCCGCAGAGGATGTGGCGCAGGCCGAACGTCACCTCGATATGATCTCCGATGACTTCCTGCCCATGAGCAACCTCATCGCCGATCGCATCCCCGCCATGCTTGAAGAGGCAGCAACGCAAACCGAGCGCGTCGCCGCCCGCGTGCGAGGCAACATGGCGGCGCTGCACCGTTTGCTCGACGCCGACAAGCAATCCGGCGACGGCGTGGTGGATGTGCTGCGCAGCGAAGGCGGCTGGAATGTGCTCCTGCGCTTCCCCTCCTCCATCGATGAGAACGCACTGGGACTGCGTCTCGCCCATGACTTCCACATGAACTGTCAGCCGGGCTACTACTTCGACATGCAGTCCAATGGATTCCTCTCCATTTCCCTGCTGCCCGAACCCACACAGTTCGAACGCAATGTGCAAATCATCCTCGAGGCGGTGCACCGGGAACTGGCCTGATCGATCTCAGTCGCATGCATTGCCAATACCGCCCGATGCAGCTAACACCCAATAGCGAAAAGGCTCGGGGCCTTGCAGGTAAAACTCTGCAAGGCCCCGAGCCTTTTCATGTTCCACAATTGCGGTTTCGCAACATGGAACCCATGACGGTTGTGAACCGTCTCATTACGCCTGCTTACGCTACGCCTGCTTGGTGGAGGCATAGTAGGCGGCACCGATGATGCCAGCATCGTTAAGCAAGCCAGCGGGCACGATCGGCGTGTTGATCTCGATGTAGGGGAAGTACTTGTCGCTCTTCTTGCTCACGCCGCCGCCGACGACAAACACATCCGGGCTGAACAGGTGCTCAAGCATCTGGTAGTACTTGGTGAGGCGCTTGCCCCACTTCTTCCAGCTGAGGTCCTCGCGCGTGCGGGCGGCATCGGAGGCGTACTGCTCCGCTTCCCTGCCACGCAGCGGCAGATGGCCCAGCTCGGTGTTGGGCACAAGCACGCCATCCATGATGATGGCGGTGCCGATGCCGGTGCCGAGGGTGGTCATGAAGACCAGGCCCTTGCGGCCCTTGGCGGCGCCGTACTGCGCCTCGCCGACACCTGCGGCATCCGCGTCATTGACAACGACAACGGTGCGACCGGTGCGTTCCTTCAACAGTGCGTGAATGTCAACGCCCACCCACGACTGGTCGAGGTTCGCCATGTAATCGAGCGGCTTGCCAGGCTTGATGGGAGCAGGGAACGAAATGCCGATTGGAACGCCGTCCGGCACATCGAAATGATCGAGAATCTGCTTGATGATGTCGGCCACTGCTTCCGGAGTGGAGACTTTCGGAGTGGGGATGCGCAGGCGTTCGTCCGCGAACTTGCCCTCCTCGAGATTCACCGGTGCACCCTTGATGCCCGATCCGCCAACGTCGATGCCGAATGCCTGTGCACTTTCAATCATGATGCCTCCCAGTATTGCAGCGATGTTGCCGCAATGGCCAGCAATATCCAGTGGAAGCCCCACTGGCAATGTTCATTATCAGGGCTTGTTAATTCAAGTCAACCGTTCTTTCACTGTACCGCATCAAGCGGTCTGACGCACCGACGGCACCTGATTCCAACGCGGCGCCGCGCGCATGCCATAAAAGAGTCGGACGCCTTAATGGATTAATGAAAGGGTGCCACCACCAATGGTGATGACACCCTCGCTTCCCGACTCTTCGGATGCGGCTTCCCGTGCGGCTTGTATTGCGGATTCTGATGCAATCAGCACAGCACTGTCGGCTGCCAGCCTGCAGCCGACAGCCCGTAACCGTCAGCCGCCTGTCGTCAGCGCTTACGCCTCGGTCGCACCTTCGACGCTGGCAGAGGCCTTCTCAGCCTTCGCCGCCTTTGCCTCGAGATCGAAGAGCTGCTTGGCATGCTCCTGGATGCTCATGACCTCGTAGTCGCCGGCCTTCACAGCCTCGATGGCGAGCAACGCGGCGGAGAACTCAGTGATTGTGGTGAACTGCGGCACATCGGCTGCAATCGCAGCGGCACGGATCGAGTAGCCGTCCGCACGCGAACCACGGGAGTTCGGCGTGTTGAGAATCAGGTCGATCTTGCCTTCCTCGATGAGCTGGACGACGTTCTTGCCCACGGACCCGGTTGCCGGCGTCACGGGCGCGCTGCCGGTCGGAGTGTCCATGCGGCCGCGGATCTTGTCGACGATCTTCGACTGGATGCCGTAACGGCGCAGCACGGAGGCCGAGCCTTCCGTCGCATACAGGTCGAAGCCGAGTTCCTGCAGACGGCGGGCGATGAGCGGCAGGTGGCGCTTGTCGGTGTCGTTGACGGAGAGGAACACGTTGCCGCCCTTGGGCAGGCCGCCTTCGTATGCGGCGAGCTGGCTCTTGGCGAATGCGTGCGGGAAGTCGCGGTCGAAGCCCATGACTTCTCCGGTGGAGCGCATTTCCGGTCCGAGCAGCACATCGACGGTCTTGCCGGCTTCCGTGCGGAAGCGCTTGAACGGCAGCACGGATTCCTTGACTGCGATCGGCTGGCCGGGGCGCATGTCGCCGCCATCGCCATGAGCAAGCAACAGACCGCGGTCGCGCTGCTGCTGGATGGTTTCGCCGGCCATGATGCGGGCGGCGGCCTTGGCGATTGCCGTGCCGGTTGCCTTGGAGGCGAACGGCACAGTGCGGGATGCACGCGGGTTGGCTTCGATGACATACAGCGTATTGCTCATGTAGGCGTACTGCACGTTGATGAGGCCTTGCACGCCCACCCCATCGGCGATGGCATAGGTGGCTTCGCGCAGGCGGCGGATTTGATCAGCGGACAGCGTGTTCGGCGGAAGCGAGCATGCGGCGTCACCGGAATGCACGCCGGCTTCCTCGATGTGCTCCATGATGCCGCCGATGTACAGCTCCTTGCCGTCGAACAGGGCGTCGACGTCGATTTCGATGGCATCCGACAGGAACTTGTCGATGAGCAGCGGGGACGCGAGGCGTCCGGAGACAACGGTATCGGCCTTCGCTTCGGCCAGCGCGCGGTTCACGTAGGTCTTCAGCTGCGCGTCGTCGTAGACGATCTCCATGCCGCGGCCGCCGAGCACGTAGGACGGGCGCACAAGCACCGGGTACCCGATGGAGTGAGCGGCGTCGAGCGCTTCGTCAAGGGAGAGCGCGGTGCCGTAGCGCGGCGCGTTGAGGCCCTTTTCGGCCAGCACCTTGCCGAAGAGCTCACGGTTCTCGGCAAGGTCGATGGACTCGGGCGTGGTGCCGAGGATTGGTACGCCTGCCGCCTTGAGCCGGGCTGCGAGTGACAGCGGGGTCTGGCCGCCGAGCTGCACGATGACGCCCTTGACGGGCCCCATCTTCTTCTCGGCTTCGTAGATTTCGATCACGTCCTCGAACGTGAGCGGCTCGAAATACAGGCGGTCGGAGATGTCGTAATCGGTGGAGACGGTCTCGGGGTTGCAGTTGACCATGATCGTGTCATAGTCCTTGCCCAGTTCCTGCACCGCGTGCACGCAGGTGTAGTCGAACTCGATGCCCTGACCGATGCGGTTGGGGCCGGAGCCCAGGATGATCACGGCTTCGCGCTGTCGCGGACGCAGCTCGGACTCGTCGGCGTAGCAGCTGTAGTAGTACGGCGTGGCTGCGTCGAATTCGGCGGCGCACGTGTCCACGGTCTTGTAGACCGGGTGCATGCCCAGCTTCCAGCGCTGCTCGCGGATCACGTTCTCGCCGGCATCGCCCAGATGGCGCAGATGCGCAATCTGGAGGTCGGAAAGGCCAGCCTGCTTTGCCTTCTTCAACAGGCGCGGCGTGAGCTCGGCGGCATCGCGCACGTCGAGGGCAGTCTTGTTGATGCCGATGAGCTGTTCGATGAACCACGGGTCGACCTTCGTGGCGTCGAAGATCTGCTCAAGCGTGGCACCGCCCCAAATAGCGCGCTGCAACTGCTGGTAGCGATGTTCCGTCGGGGTGTGTGCAGCCTCGAGCAGCTGCTTGGTCTCCTCCGGCGTGGGCTTGTCGCCGTCCCAGCTGAACGACATGTGGCGCTTGTCAATGGAGCGCATTGCCTTGCCCAAGGATTCCTGGAAGTTGCCGCCGAGCGCCATTGCCTCGCCCACGGACTTCATGGACGTGGTGAGCGTCGTGTCGGCGCCGGGGAATTTCTCGAACGCGAAGCGCGGCACCTTGGTGACCACGTAGTCGATCGTCGGCTCGAAGCTGGCGGGCGTGGACTTGGTGATGTCGTTCTGAATCTCGTCCAGGGTGTAGCCCAAGGCAAGCTTCGTGGCGATTTTCGCGATCGGGAAGCCGGTCGCCTTGGATGCCAGTGCGGAGGAACGGGAGACGCGCGGGTTCATCTCGATGACGATGATGCGCCCGGTCTTGGGATTGACCGCGAACTGGATGTTGCAGCCGCCGGTGTCGACGCCCACGCCGCGGATGATGGCGATGCCGATGTCACGCAGCTTCTGGTATTCGCGGTCGGTCAGTGTGAACGCCGGGGCGACGGTGATGGAGTCGCCGGTATGCACGCCCACCGGGTCAACGTTTTCGATCGGGCACACGACGACCACGTTGTCCTTGCGGTCGCGCATGAGTTCGAGCTCGAATTCCTTCCAGCCTTCGATGCCCTCTTCAAGCAGCACTTCGCTCGTCGGGGAATAATGCAGACCGGCTCCCGCGATGCGGTGAAGCTCCTCGGGATTGTGGGCGATGCCCGATCCCAAGCCACCCATGGTGAACGAGGGGCGCACGACCAGCGGGTATCCCAGGTCGTCAGCGCACTTGTCGACTTCTTCCATCGTGTGCGCGATTTCGGAGCGAGCGGATTCAGCACCCGCCTCTTCGACGACCTTCTTGAACAGCTCGCGGTCTTCGCCGCGGTCGATCGCCTCGAGGGAGGCGCCGATCAGCTCGACGTTGTATTTGTCGAGCACACCAGCCTTGCCCAATGCCATCGCAGCGTTGAGCGCGGTCTGGCCGCCGAGCGTCGGCAACAGCGCGTCGGGGCGTTCCTTGGCGATGATCTTCTCGAGGATCGGCACGTCGATGGGCTCGATGTACGTGGCGTCGGCCATCTCAGGGTCGGTCATGATTGTGGCCGGGTTGGAGTTGACGAGGATGACGCGGATGCCTTCCTCGCGAAGGACTCGGCAAGCCTGGGTTCCCGAGTAGTCGAACTCCGCGGCCTGACCGATCTGGATCGGGCCGGAGCCGATGACCATCACGGAATGGATGTCGGAGCGCTTAGGCATTGGCGTTACCTTCCTTCTTGTTGTTCTTCATCAAGTCGCAGAAACGATCGAACAGGTACGCGGCGTCATGCGGGCCTGCGGCGGCTTCGGGGTGGTATTGCACGGAGAACGCGGGGATGTCGAGGCATTGCAGGCCTTCGACCACGTTGTCGTTCAGATCGATGTGGCTTACGCGCACGCGGCCGTAGTGTCCGTCGCCGAACGGGCTGGGAACCGGGTCGCCGATGGGGGCGTCCACGGCGAAGCCATGGTTGTGGGCGGTGACCTCAACCTTGCGAGTGGTCAGGTCCATGACCGGCTGGTTGATGCCGCGATGGCCGAACTTGAGCTTGTAGGTGCCGAATCCGAGGGCACGGCCCAGCAGCTGGTTGCCGAAGCAGATGCCGAAGAACGGATAGCCGGCGTCAAGGATGCGACGCAGCAATTCGACTTCCTTGTCCGCGGTGCTGGGGTCGCCCGGACCGTTGGAATAGAACACGCCATCGGGGTTGATGGCCTGCACCTGTTCGAACGTGGTGTCTTCCGGCACGATGTGCACGCGGCAACCGCGCTCCGCCATGCGA
>CAYVHC010000008.1:0-31225 GCA_964451025.1 uncultured Bifidobacteriaceae bacterium | reverse complement strand
GCGACGAGCAGCAGCGGGATCGGCTTGTAGACGCGGTTGGCGAGCGTGGTCGTGACGTACTGCAATTCGAGAGTGAACGGCACAGCGAGCACCAACGACGTGGTCTTGAGCATGCCGATCACTTCGTTGCCCGTCGGCGGGATGATGATGCGCATGGCCTGCGGCAGGATGATGCGACGCATGATGAGGCTCGGCCCCATGCCCAGCGCTTGGGCTGCCTCACGCTGCCCGGGATCGACGGCTTCGAGGCCTGCGCGCACGATTTCAGCAAGATACGCCGCCTCATTGAGCGCCAGGCCGAGGACTGCCGCGCGCGATGCGGTGAAGATATCGGCGGTGTCCCACGTCCAGAACTCCGGTCCGAAGGGGATGCCCAGGCTGATCTTGGGCATGAGGACGGAAATCAGACCCCAGAACACAAGCTGCGTGTACACAGGCGTGCCACGGAAGAACCAGATGTAGAACCAGCTGACGCCGCGCAGCACAGGGTTCGAAGATTTGCGCATGATGGCGAGCAGCACGGCAAGCACGATGGCGATGACCATCGAGGCGACCGTGAGGAACAGCGTCCATGCAACGCCGGTGAGCACATGCTCATTGAACAGATACGTCCACACGACCGGCCATTCGAAGTTCGGGTTCGTGATGATCATGTGGATGAACTGCGCGGCAAGCACCGCCACGATGACTGCCGCGATGATAGGACCGGGGCGGCGCTGAGGCAATGCGTCGATCTTGTTGGGGATGTCTGGCTCGGCCTGCTTGGCCTTCTTGTTTTTCTCGCTCATGCTGCGTGCCCTCCTGGGCATTGTTGGATGTTGTAAGGATTGCTAACGGTTGCGGTGTGGTGCCGGATGCGGCTTTGGGAAGGATCAATCAACCTTAGGATTGATCTCGGCTGTGTCGATTGCGCCGGATTCAACGCCCCATGCCTTGAGGATCTTCATGTAGGTGCCGTTGTCTATGAGCTTCTGCATAGCCGCCTGCACGGCTTTCGCCGTGTCCATGTCATTCTTGGCGATCACGATGCCCTGCGGGGCGATGCCATGCATGCCTCCGATGACTTCGAGCTTGCCTTCCGTTTGCTTGACAGCGTAATCACCCACTGGGGAATCCACATCCATCAGATCGGCCTTGCCTGCCACGACTGCCGTGGCGACCGACGTCTGGCCGGGATACGGCTGGACGTCAATCCTGCTGCGTCCGGTTGCAACGCAGTCATCGTTCATTTCGGTGATCTCGTCTTCCTCGGCGGTGCCCTGCTGCACCGCGACCTTGCGACCGCACAGGTCGCCGTCCTTCGTGGGGTCGATTCCCTTCGGATTGCCTTTTTGGGTGATAAATACCATGCCGGCGCTGAAAATACTGACGAAGTTGACGCTTTCCTCGCGTTCACCGGTGATGGTGAAGCCCGAAAATCCCAGATCGTATTTGCTGCCCACCGAGGGGATGATCGAATCGAAGGAGCTGGACTGGACGTCCACGCTGAGCCCGAACACCTGGCCAAGCGCCTTGGCGAGGTCCATTTCATAGCCGATGGCGGTCTTGTTGTCTTCCGTCAGGAACTCAGCCGGCGGGAAAGTCGTTTCGCTGCCGATGGTGAGTACACCGTCCGCTTTCACGGAATCCGGCAGCATCGCCGCGATGGCCTCGTCCTTCGTGACGTCGGACAGGTCGATGGACTTGGCAAGGCTGTCAAGCCCGTCGGATGTGCCGCAGCCTGCCAGCCCTGCCATAGCGACGATGAGTGACAGCACCGCTGCCACAGCGCGGAATATGCATCCTCTGCCCATACTTCTCCTTCGAGCCTCAGCCCATTGCCCGCATGTTGCGTGCGCGCATGGCGCGCTGGGCATCACGTTTGTCTTGTTCCTCGCGAAGCGTCTGGCGCTTGTCGTATTCCCTCTTGCCGCGCGCAAGCGCAATCGTGGCCTTTACCCTGCCGTCCTCGTTGAAATGAAGGTCAAGAGGGATGATCGTGTAGCCTTTCGCCTCGGTCTGGCGTGACAGCTTGGCGATCTGCTGGGCGTGAAGGAGCAGTTTGCGGCGGCGCTTGGGGGCATGGTTCGTCCATGTGCCGTTGAGGTATTCGGGGATGTTGGCGTTTTCAAGCCATATCTCTCCCCTGCGATCGATGTCGATGAACGCTTCTGCGAGCGATGCACGGCCTTCCCTCAGGCTTTTGACCTCGGTGCCGGTGAGCACGAGGCCCGCCTCATAGGTGTCTTCGATTTCGTAATCATGACGCGCGCGACGGTTCGTCACAATCGCGCCATCCGACTTCGACTTCTTCGATGACACGGCTTCGCCTCCTTGGAATCCTGGTAACTTTGCAATCCTAGTAACCTGCAACCCGCGGAACTAAGAAAATCTATAGTACCGTCACGACACGATTCGAACAATGAAAGACTTACCGCACCGTTGTGACACGGGAGTTGCAGCGACCGACATGTGGTCGCATACGGTCGCATGCAACCACATACAACAGTGCGCACACGCGTCATCACGCATGTGCGCACCATGATTGTGCCTTCATCACCATGGTTGTCTTAATGGCTGCCTAGCCGTGATGTGGGTGCCGCAAGTTCAGCGACCACGGTGCGGCAGTCATCGCCGATGGTTCAGTGCACGTACCAATACACACCGGCGTTGTACAGCGTGCGATATGACACGACGCCCACGCCACGTACATTCATCTCGGAAATGACGATGGTGGACCCACTGACACTTTCGACAACAGCAACATGGCCGTAAGCCGCGGACGCGCCTGCCTGCCCGGGCAGGAACGACAGCGCGGCACCCACCTGAGGCGAATGGTCCACGCGCAGACCATATTGCGATGCAGTGCGGGACCAATCACCGCCATTGCCCAAGTAGCTCGGCGTGCCAATGCCCATCTGGCGGCGGCGCTCATACGCCCACCATGTGCACTGGCCCCACGCATAAGCATTGCCGCTATCACCGGCGTGCGTGCCTTGGCCGGAGTTGGTATTGGTCGGAGCGGCAGGAGTTGCCGGCGCAGCGGGAGCGGCTGGGGCGGCGGGAGCGGCTGGGGCGGCGGGAGCGGCGGGAGCGGCGGGAGCGGCGGGAGCAGTCGTAGTCGTAGTGTTTGAAGGCTGCGTCGTCCCCTGCACTCCGCTGGTCACCTGCGCAGCGGCGGCAGCCTGTTCGGCGGCATACTGACGATTGTAGGAATCAAGCTGGGATTGCAGCAGCACGGTCTGCGCGGCCTGCTGAGCGGTCTGGTCTTGCAGGGACGCCACCTGCCCTGTCAATGCGTCGCGTTCGGCTTCACCCTGCGCACGCAGCTGATCGAGGGCATCACGCTCGGACTGCGCTTGTGCCGCAGCCTGCTGGGCGGCTGCCGCCTTCTGGTCGGCATCTGCCTTGAGCTGCGTAATCTCCTGCTCGATGGCAGCGAGTCGTTCGGAACGGTTCTGGGATGTGCTCAGCTGATCGGCGGCCTCGGATGCGGCGTTCGCTTCCGTACGGCTGAGCGCATCATGCGATTGCATGGAATTGATGAAATCCGTGGTCGTGGAGGAATTCGTCACGACGCTCATCAAATCGGAAGTCGACGAACCGTGCATGGATTCGCGAGCGGATTGCGCCACGGATGCCTTGGCGTCATCGTAATCGGCACCGGTCTGTTCAATCTGCTGCTGGAGCTCCTGTGCGTCCTTCTGCGCGGCGGCAAGACGATTCGCGGCGCTGTCCGCCTCTTGCTGCGCCGCGGCGGCATTGGCGTTCGCCTGCGTCACCTTGTCTTGTGCCGCGGGAATCTGCACATTCGTCAAATCAGAGAGTTCGACGATTTTGTCAGCCAAATCGGATTGCACACCACTCAGCTGCGCGCGCAGCTCGCTTTCCTGTTCCTGGCTTGAGGTGACGGCGGACTGTGCCTGATCCACTTGGGATTGATTGACCGCATAAGCGCTTGGAGCGGGCGCCAGCGTAGCAAGAGGCGCGCACATGGCGGCCGTCAGGCACACGGCAACTGCAACACGGGAAAGTCGCATCTGCTTCATTCGTATTCCTTCCGAATACTCAATTACTCTGTCGGTCCTCTACTCGGTCGGCCTTCGCATACTCTGTCGGCCTTCGTATCGAAGAACGCGCCGCTGGCCGCGCGACACCATCGTGGCCTGACGACCACATCGCACGGCATGGCGCAGAACGCCCATCAAAGTGTGTACGAGTCTAACAGACGAACCTTAAAACCGCATGGTGTGTTATTCACAGCATCATCCAACGGCATCATCGAGCAACGTACACGTCCGATCACGGATTGCATGGATTGCAGCGCGCAGCGTAAATCACCGCGCGCAGAGTCAGCAATCACACGCGCAGGTAACGGCGCAGCGAAATCGACGACGAGATGGCCGACAGCAGCACCGCGCCCACAACGAGCGCCGGCGACAGCTCCAGCACCTCCCGCACGCCGACGAACGGCATCCATGTGATTGACTGCGACAGCCAATTCGTCACGAACACGCGCACAATAACACCCAACGCCACGCACGAAAGCACGGAACCCAGCAACGCCGCGCATACGCCTTCCAGCACAAACGGCAATCGGATCGTCCAATTCGAAGCTCCCACGAAGCGCATGATCTCGACTTCCTCGCGCCGCGACTGGGCAGACATTCGTATCGTCATCGACGTCAGCATGATCGCCACAACAACCATGACAAGCGCGAGGGTCATCGACACCATCGTCGCACGGTTGAGCACGGCGAACACAGGCTCGAAGATCTGGCGTTCGTCCACGACTTCCTCCACGCCGTCCCTGCCGGACAGCACTTCCGACACCACCTCGTATTTCGAGGGATCGGACAGCTTGAGCCACAGGGAGTCCTGCATGTCGTCAGCGGTGAGCGTGCGCCCTTGGTACACACCATCCGGGTATTGCTTGAGGAACTGATCTTGGTAGAACTGCTGCTTGCTGATGTACGTGACCTGCGACACTTCCTGCGCAAGCTCATTGGAGATCACCTGCTGCAGGTTGTTGATCTGCTCGGTGGTCGCAGCAGTGCCGGCGGCGCAGTTGGCGGACTGGCTCTTGCCATCCGGGCACAGCCAGACGACGACCTCGACTTTGTCGTACCAATCGCCCTTCGCCTTGACGACCTGCTGTTGGAGCAATGCGGATGCGCCGATGAACAGGAACGAAATGAACGTGACAAGCAGCACGGAAATGACCATCGTGCCGTTGCGCTTCAAGCCGGACCATGTTTCCGACATCACGAACCGAAAATGCATGTCAGTTCACTCCTTCGGTGTTGTTGGCGTTCTTGTCGCCGGGTGTGTGCTGTGGTGCCGGCATGGGAGGTGCAGGCGGCGGCACGGGCACGGGCTGTGCGGGCTGTGCCTGCGCAGATCGCTGGAGCACTGTCCCCCTGGCAAGCTGGGCGAGCGTGTCGACGTGAGCGGAATCCTCGGGGGAATCCGTGCCAACGCCTTGCGTCGCAGTGGGAGCGGCGTCGGGCTGGGATGATTGCACAGCACTGGGTTGCGCAATGTCAGATTGTGCAACATCAGGTTGCGCAACGTCAGGTTGCGCGGCATCCGCCTGCATCGCGTCAGCCGGCACGCGCACTTCCTGCGCGCCATCGGAAACAACACGGGATGCATCATCGGAGTAATCGGCATGTGCGGGGCGGAACTTCGCGTTGGGATCGGGATGCTGCGGGTTCTCCACCACCTTGCCTTCAAGCGCCGTGCCATCCGCGCCGCCATTGGCATTCGCGGCATGCACGGATTGCGCGGAGCTGCCCTGCTTCTGTTGCTGGGCGGCATACTCGTCAAGGCGCAATCCCTTGCCCCACGTGAGGGTGTCTTCCACGTTTTCGAACACCTTGCCATACACACCGGTGTTGCCTGAATGAATGGCCTGCTCAAGCTTGGCGATTCCCTCATCATCACCAGTGCCTGCAGACGTGCCATCAGAAGCAGTGGTCGCAGCTGAATCATCCAATGCGCCTGCATTCACAATCACATTGTCGCGCGCCGCCGCAGGCTCGATGTGTGCGTTCACCGCGCCCATGTGCACGGTGCCGCCGTCAAGGGCAGCCTCGCGCTCCGCCTGTGCATCGGGGAAGTAACGGGCGGAATCGTAACGTCCGTTCGCCTCATCCCTGACCAAACGTCCTCCATTGAGCTCAAGTACTCGCTTGCTCATCGAATTGACGATCTCTTCGTTATGCGTTGCCATCACAATCGTGGTGCCGGTGAGGTTGATGGCATTGAGCACACGCATGATGCCCACTGACGTGGTGGGGTCAAGGTTGCCGGTCGGCTCGTCCGCGAGGATTATCTTGGGCTGATTCACGTAGGCGCGTGCGATGGAGACACGCTGCATCTCACCGCCGGAAAGCTCGGAGGGACGCTTATCGGCCTTGGATTCGAGACCCACGTCACGAAGCGCGCGGTCGACCTGCGGACCGATCTGGGAACGGCGCGTGCCGATGACCTCCAATGCAAACGCCACGTTCTCACGCACCGTCTTGTTCATCAGCAGCTTGTAATCCTGAAAAACGAAGCCGATTTCGCGACGATATGCCGGCACGCGGCGGTTGGGAAGGCGGCGAAGATCATGCCCCGCCACGTGGATTTCGCCGCTGGTCGCAATCTCTTCACGCAACAGCAGGCTAAGGAACGTGGATTTCCCAGCGCCCGACGCCCCCACGAGGAACACGAAGTCCCCGCGGTCGATGTCCACGGACACGTCATCGAGCGCAGGGCGTTGCAAACCTTTGTATCTTTTCGTCACGTGCTTGAGACTTATCAATGCCATGATGTCGCTCTTTCTGCTATCTGTAGGAGCTTGCGGCAAAAACGCTCGCCTGGGGCTGCGACCGTCGGCGTCTGAGCCGACGCCTAATCTGGCGTTCGATCCAGTACCCGTCGGAGTCTGATCTGATGCCTGGCCTAGCGCCTGATTTGACGCCTGACCTGGCGCCTATCGGCGTCATTGACATCCAAGGATGCCTTCAGCAACCATCAACTAACGGAATGCCGACGAAACGGCGACGGAATGGGGTTGAATCTGCCTTCTGCCTTCAGCACTCACATGCTGCAGGATTTCAGGCCACCGCCGAAACGCCGATGAAACGCCGACGGAATGTCAGTTGGCGTTGCCTTCCGCTTCGGCTTCTTCCTTCGCCTTGCGACGCTCCTGATGACGCCAGCGAATGCCCGCATCAATGAAACCGTCGATGTCGCCATCGAACACACCCTGGGTGTCGGATGTCTCGTAACCAGTGCGCAGATCCTTGACCATCTGGTAGGGATGCAGCACATACGAACGCATCTGATCGCCCCAGCTTGCCTTGATGTCGCCCGCGAGCTCCTTCTTGCGTTTGGCCTCCTCCTCATGCTTGAGCACAAGCAGTCGGGACTGCAGCACCGCCATAGCGGCAGCGCGGTTCTGAATCTGGCTGCGCTCATCCTGCATGGAAACGACAAGGCCGGTGGGAAGGTGGGTGATGCGCACCGCGGAGTACGTGGTGTTCACGCCCTGGCCACCGGGACCATGCGCCTGGAAGGTATCGACGCGAATATCGGAATCCGGGATGTCGATGTGATCCGTCGCGGCAACAAGCGGCAGCACCTCGACTGCGGCGAAGCTGGTCTGGCGGCGTCCCTGGTTGTCGAACGGCGAGATGCGCACAAGGCGGTGCGTGCCGCCTTCCACAGACAGGCGGCCGTAGGCATAAGGCTCGTCAATCTGGAAAGTGGCGGACTTGATGCCCGCCTCCTCGGCGTAGGACGTGTCGAGCACCTTGGCCTTGTAGCCGTGGCGCTCCGCCCAGCGAAGATACATGCGCAGCAGCATCTGCGCCCAGTCGGCGGCATCGACGCCGCCCGCACCGGAGCGGATTGTTACGACGGCGGCGCGCTCGTCATACTCGCCGTCCATGAGGGTCTGGATCTCCATGTCCGAAAGGTCCTTGCCCAGCTGTTTCAGCGAATCAACGGCTTCGTTGCACGAATCCTCGTCGCCTTCCTCGGAACCAAGCTCATACAGGGTCTCGACGTCATCGAGCTTGCGCTGCGCGTCGGTGAGGCGCTTGAGCTGAGACTGAGCAGCGGAAAGCTTGCTCGTCACTCGCTGAGCGTTCTCCTGGTCATCCCACAGGCCAGGGGCGCTCGCCTCCACCTCGAGATCCTTGATGGACTTGGCCAAGGCGTCCATGTCGACGGCCTTGGCGATCATGTCAAATTTCGCCTTGGTCTCGTTCAAATCCTGAGTAAAGTCATAGTCTGCCACAGCTGACCACCTTACAGGCACAGGCATACAGCCGCCACCATTGCAAGGGCTTGTCGGCACGAGACCAGGACGGCACAAGGCAGTCCGCCCAATGTGCCAGCCACCACTCACACATAGCCAAGCGACCAACACTCCCGAACACCAACAACCCAGGAAAACAGCCAATCCCACGGCACCACTTCCAGCCCAACAGCCCACTCACCCACAAATGTGCCAGCCACCACTCACGCATAACGCCCCCGACCGCCTCACTACCCCCACACACACCCAACCCCACACCCCGCTGCACCTCCACTCCCCGGAATCGAGACGCCCACTCGCGGCGATGCGCCTGTAATTTAATATGGAAGAGTAACTTCGATCGACGGCAGGGCCGGCTCGCACCACCGATGCGGACACCCGCCCGGCGCGGCATCTGCACATCACGCAGCATCCCCAGGCCCGCCGCCTTGACGAAACAGGAGAAGATTATGTCTGATCAACGCACAGCATGGGGCTGGGGCCTGGCAAGCATCGATGCCGCCGGCGCCACACTCGACGTCTGGTATCCGCAGCTTGAACTGGGTCCGGCACCCGCACCCGCCGACCGCCCCAATCACAACTTCGGCGCACTCGTGCATGAGACCGCGGATGCGCGCGGGGTGCGCCGTGTGCCGGTGTTCACGGTGAGCGACCTCGACGCCGCCCCCGTTGACGCCGCCGACGCCTATCTGCGCCTGCACTTGCTCAGCCAGCGCAAGGCCAAGCCCAACACGTTGAATCTCGATGGCATCTTCAGTGTGCTCACGAACGTTGTGTGGACGAACTACGGCCCGTTCGCCATCGAGGACTTTGCGCTGCGCAAGATGGATGTGCAGGCCGCAGCCGCCAAGGCAAGCGCCGGTGCCCCTGTCGCGAACGTCGAGGTCATGCTCGTCGACAAGATGCCGCGCATGGTCGACTACGTCGTGCCCTCAGGCGTGCGCATTGGCAACGCCGACCGAGTGCGTCTGGGCGCATACCTTTCGGAAGGCACGACCGTCATGCACGAAGGTTTTGTGAACTTCAACGCCGGCACGCTGGGCGTTTCAATGGTTGAAGGCCGCATCTCGCAAGGCGTCGTGGTGGGCAACGGCTCCGACATCGGCGGCGGCGCGTCCATCATGGGCACGCTTTCGGGTGGCGGCAAGCTGCGCAATTCGATCGGCGAGCACTCGCTGCTGGGCGCGAACGCCGGCATCGGCATCTCGCTGGGCGACAACTGCGTGGTCGAAGCCGGCCTGTATGTGACCGCCGGCACGAAGGTGACGATCTACGACAAGGCGAAGGTTGCCGCGGGCGAACCGCTCAAAGTGGTCAAGGGCGCGGATCTCAGCGGCAAGAACAACATCCTGTTCATCCGCAACTCCGTGAGCGGCCGCATTGAGGCTCGCTACCGCAAGACCGGCATTGAGCTCAACGAGAAGCTCCACAAGAACTGAGTTCCCACGGGAATCCGGCACAGACCGGCGGTCCGAGACGCCAACGGTGCGCGCGGTATCTTGTTGTACCGCACGCACCGTTTTTTACTGTCACCCCACCAGGCAGCCACCCAGGGTGCAATCCTGCACACCCTGGGCAGCAGAAAGAGGCCGCCACGCCGGCACTAGGAAGGCCAACCGCCGCCCAAGGTGCACAGCCGAGCGCCCTCGGCGCCAATTCCACACACGATGTCTGACGCAGCCTCCAGATGCATCCTCCAGACGCGAAACCGGTGCCGGAGCCCATCATCGGGATGGACCACCGACACCGGTTCAGGTCAGCAATGCTGTGAACAGCGGGAGAACCGTAACACACCCCGTGGCACCCGACGGCATCCCCACCGTCACGCGCCGCGGAACGGCTCGCCCTGCTCTTCTACTCGGCGAGCGCTGCCTTGAGGGATTCCTCGAAGATCTCGAGGCCGCGCTTGGTCTGCTCGTCGGTCATGACGAGCGGCGCGAGGAAGCGGATGACATTGCTGTCGGTGCCGGCGGACTCCATGAGCAGACCGCGCTGCAGGGCTTCCTGGATGAGGCGGGCGACGAGCTTGGTCGCAGGTTCCTTCGTCTCGCGGTCGGTGACGAATTCCACGCCAATCATGGCACCGAGGCCACGGATGTCGCCGATCACGGAGTACTTCTTGGCCATCTCCGTGAACCCTGCGGTCACCATCTCGCCGATGTGGCGTGCCTTGGCGGGGAAGTCCTCTTCCTTGTAGATCTTCATGGCAGCCAGACCGGAGGCGCACGACAGCGGGTTGCCGCAGAAGGTGCCGCCAATTGTGCCTGCCGGAGCTGCGTCCATGACCTCGTCGCGGCCCGTGATGGCGGAGATCGGCATACCGCCGGCCAGCGACTTTGCGGTGGTGACGATATCCGGAGCGGCGCCGGCCTCCGCCCAGTATTCGGAGGCGAAGTACTTGCCGGTACGGCAGTTGCCGCACTGGACTTCATCAGCGATAAGCAGGATGCCGTTCTCATCGCAGATCTGGCGCACGGCCTTGACCCATTCAATCGGAGCGGGGATGAAGCCGCCTTCGCCTTGCAGCGGTTCGACGAGCAGGCAGGCGACTTCCTTCGCCGGAATGCCCTGGTCGAACACCTTCTTCAAGCCATCGATGTAATACTTGATGGCTTCTTCTTCGGTGTATCCCTTCGGTGCACGATACAGATAGGGGTACGGAGCACGCGCGATGTCTGCCGGGAACGGGCCCATGCCCTGGGAATACGCTTTCTTGGCGGTCAGGGCCATCGTGAGGTTGGTGCGTCCGTGGAATGCGCCGGAGAAGCAGATCACGCCCTGGCGGCCGGTATAGGACTTGGCGATCTTGATGGCGTTCTCATCGCACTCTGCGCCGGAGTTTGCGAAATACGTCTTCTTGTGCTCGCCGCGACACGGAATCGTCTCGTTCAGACCCTCGGCCAGATCGACGTAACCCTCGTGGCCGATGACATTGAAGATGGTGTGGAAGTACTTGGTGGCTTGGTCCTGGACCGCCTTGACGAGCTCGGGGCGGGAGTAGCCGATGTTGAGCACGCCGACGCCGCCGACCCAATCGAGGAACTTGTTGCCGTCGATGTCCTCGAACATGGCGCCTTCACCGCGCTTGATGCAAATCGGGTACGTCGAAGAGCACAGGCCGGCGGGCACGTTTTCGTTGCGCTTCTTCAGAAACTCCTGGGTCTTCGGGCCCGGCACGCTTTCAGTGACGATCTGCGGCATCTCTTCAGCCAATGTCATCGCGGTACTCCTTTGTTGTTCTGATTCCTCAATCCGTAAGCGACTCACTTACGAATTTCGTCGTCTTGTTGACATGCTTAGTGTTACTAGCCGCATGTTGCATTAGTCTCGCAACCTTGAAACTGTTACGTTGCGTTGGCGAAACACTGAACGCAAACACGAAACATTTGTGTCCTAAGGCCCCTCACACAACGGTCAGAAATGAAGGAACACTCCCACAAATTCCGTGTTGTTTCACAGGTATTTCTCAAACCCGTAGCAGCTTTTCTCAAATCCGTAATGTTCGTAAAACGTGTGGGCGGCGGTGCGCGGAAGCCCCGAATCCAGCGTCGCCGCCTTGCAACCGCGCGATTTCGCACGGGCGAGCGCATGGTCGAGCAACGCCGTGCCCACTCCCCTGCCGCGGCATTCCTGGCGCACGATGAGGCTGGAAACATAGCATGTAAGACCGCTCATCCAGAAAGTTTGAAAATAATCGCCATGGCACATTCCACAATATGAACCATCCGCCGCGCGTGCGAAAAAGATGAAGCTGTTGGGATCGGCTATCACTTTTTCGTAGACAGCGCGCGTCTCCTGTTCGTCATACGTGTTGTAATCCCACAGATTTCGGATGAATTCCAGCGCTGCCGGAAAATCCTCGATGGTGGCGTCGGTGAAAGACACCGGCAGACTTTTCATAGCTTTGTTTGCGTCATTCTCGTTCATCTCATGCTCCTTGTTGCACAATTGCACATTGTCAGAAATCGCAAAAGGGAACCGCGCAGGCGCCCAGGCGCCCATGCGATTCCCCTGATAGTGCCGTCATGTGCGACTTCGCTGCGGCGGTTCCGCAGCCCCGCCGCACGTCACGACATCATCACAGCGCCGCGCGATACAGCTCGGCGATGTCATCGTGGCTGATGCTGCCCGGCGTGTTCTTCACATTTGCCGGGGAGACCTTCAGGCAGTTGTCGGTGAGCCACGGAATGTCCTCTTCGCTGACACCCAAATCACTGAGCGTCAGGTCGAGGCCGATGGAGCGTTCGAAGCCACGGATCTTCTCGGCACAATCCTCGGCGGTGTAGCCGCCCATCATGCGTGCGAGACGGCCGAACTTGAAACGGTTGCCCTGCCATGTGGCGTCGACGACCGCGGGGGCGAGCGCCGCCAGGCCCTTGCCATGCGTCACGTCCTTCAGACCACTGACCGGGTGCTCCATCGCGTGGGTGAGCGTGATGCCAGCCGTGCCGATGACCATGCCGCCGATCGTGGCAGCCACGGACATCTGTTCCCAATCCTTGAGCGTGCCGTCGCCGGCATACAGCTTCGGCAAGCTTTCGAGAATGAGCGGGATGGCATAGAGCGCGAGTGCATCGGTGAACGGCTGCGCATTGTTGGCGGTGTATGCCTCGAAGCAATGGCAGAAGGCGTCGAATCCGGCGGCAGCCACCGTGCCCTTCGGCATCGTCATCATGCATTCGGGATCCACGATGGACTTGCTCGCCACGATCGCCGGGCAGCGCAGCGACTTCTTGTCGCCCGTGTCCGGATTGGTGAGCACTGCGAATCCGTTTGCCTCGGAGCCTGAACCGCAGGTGGTGGGGATGAGCACGAGCGGCAGCGCTTCATCACCGGACTTGCGTCCGTAGATGTAATCGTTGACGTCGCCGTCGTTCTTCGCCATGAACGCGATGCCCTTGGCGCTGTCCATCACGGAGCCGCCGCCGATGGCGATGACCATGTCGTAGCCGTCGGACTTGACCAGCGTCGCACCATCCATGACGGTGGTGGTGAGCGGATTGGACTGGACTTTGTCGAACAGACCGGATTCGATGCCGGCAGCGGTGAGGGAATCCTTCACCTTGTCGTACAGACCGGTCTTCTTGGCGCTCGACCTGCCGGTCACGATAAGCGCCTTGGAGCCCAGGGACTTGACGATATCGCCGGTCTGCGCCACCTTGCCCGCGCCGAACACGATGTCGACCGGCAGATGGTATTCGAATGTTGCGGGTGCGGCGACTGCTGCGGTGGCAGTCGTGGCCTTCGCTTCGGAAAGCGCGACGGAGACCTCCGCCTCGCCCACGGTCGCCTCGGCATGCTTGGGGCCGGCTTCGCTTGCGGCGATGGATGCCGCGGCCTCGCGTTCGCGAGCGTATTCCTTGTCAAGCTCATCGTTGGCGACCTGCACGAGGGTGCCGAACTTCTTGCCGTAATGCGCCTTGCAGCCAATGTAGAAGATCACACCGAGCACAGCCCAGCCGCCGACGAATGCCCATTCGACGGGCACGAGTGCCGCAGCGCTGCCGGGGATGCAGTACATGACGACCATGAAGCCCGACATGAGGATTGCCATGGCGCCCACGAACTTGTAGTGCTTGACCTTGTAAGGCCGGGGCATCGTGGGTTCCTTCTTGCGAAGGATGACGAACGAGATGGCGACCATGCAGTAGGCCACGCAGCACGCAAGGTTGCCTGCGTCAACGATCCACACGAGCATCTTGCGGCCGAGCAGCGGCGCAAGGCAGCTGAGCAGGCCGATGAGAGCGACCGACACATACGGGGTCTTGTACTTCTTGTGCAGCTTGCCGAACACCGGCGGAATCATGTAGGACTCTGCCATGGAGTACATGGCGCGGCTGCCGCCGATCATGAAGGAGTTCCATGAGGTCACGACGCCGCACAGGCCGCCGACGATGAGCACCTTGGCCATGACGGAGGTCTTGAACGCCACCGCCATCGCATCCGCGGTCACCAGGCCGCTGCCGGATTCCTGCGACGCCTCGATGGCGCCGGAGTCAAGCACAAGACCCACGGAGAAGATGATGAGCACGTAGAACGCCACCGCGAGAAGGATCGACAGCAGCAGCATCTTCGCGATTTTCTTCAACGGCACGTTGATTTCTTCCGCGGCTTGGGGAATCACGTCGAAGCCGATGAAGTAGAACGGCGTCATCATGGCGACACGCAGCACGTTGTTGAAGGCGCTGCCACCGTTGTCGCCCACGAACATCTGGCTGTCAAGGTTGGACGCGTCGCCGCTGAAAACCGAACCGACGATCAGCAGGATGCCGGCGCCGCCGATGATGCATGTGAGGATGGTCTGCAGGATGGCGGCCGTCTTGGCGCCTCGGATGTTGATGTAGGTGATGAAGATGGCCAGGATGATGGCCACCGCCAGCCATGAAGCGTAGATGTCGAAGCCGGCGACCGTGTACAGATACCCTTGCAGGAAGCTGGGGAACAGGTAGGTGACGACGGTCGGCAGCGCGCACGCCTCGAAGCACACGACGCTCACATAGCCCAGGATGATCGCCCACGTGCACACGAACGAGCCAGTGGGTCCCATGGCCCGGTAGCTGAACACATGCTCGCCACCGCAGTCAGGCATGGCGGGCGTGAGCTCGGCGTAGGTCAGGCCGATGAAGAAGATCATGAGGCCGCCCAGGCCGAAGCCGAGCATGGCGCCGATCACGCCGCCTCGCTGGATCCAGTCGCCGGTGGAGACGACCCACGCCCAGCCGATCATGGCGCCGAACGCGATGACGAGGATGTCCCAGACGCTAAAGACTTTGTCGAATTCCGAAGATTTCTTTTGTGCCATTGTTCTCACTCCCCTTCGCTATTCGTTGAGCATTTCGACGAGCATGAGCAGATACTTCGCCGTGCGTTCCCAGCCGAGCATGCTGGAATCGATGAGGATGTCGCGGCCATGACGGTCGCCACGATGCGTGCCGGTGATGTACTTGTGGCGCGAATGGTTCATTTCGTCGTTGTATTCGACGATTTCCTGCGCCTTCTTCTCATCGACCTTGTCTTGCTCCATGATGGATTCGACGCGCACGTCCTTGGGAGCGTAGATGAAGATGTCAAGCACGTCATCGCGGTCACGCAACAGGTAATTGGCGGAGCGTCCGATGATGACGCACGAGGATTTGTTGGCCAAGTCGTTGATGACTTCGTTCTGCGTGAAGATGACGCGGTTGCTCAGGTTTGCATAGCGAGGGCCTAGCGATGTCTCGAACGCATATTGGACGTTCGTCTTCTGGTCGGCCTGCTCCACGAGCCCGCGGTCGACGCCCAGCTGGTTGACAACCTTGTCGACGAGGTCACGATCGTAGTATTCGATGCCGAGAGCGTCGGCGAGCATTCTGCCGATCTGCGGTCCGCCTGCGCCGTATTCGCAGCCAATCGTGATGATGTAGTGGTCGGAATTGAGTTTCATCACCGTTCACCCCCTGCGATGCGACATTCGATGTGATTTCTGTTATGGATGCCGCTGTGGCTGCGCAGTGCCGCGGAATCGCGCAATGCGCCGCGCAAGCGTCTTCCTGTTCCGGATGGTCGGGAAGAATCCTGCTGATTCATAAGCGCCCCTTGTCATGAAAACCTCTCCCGCTGCAGGACGCACGAATCATCGCAATGCAATGAGGTGCATGCACGTCAATGGGGAAAGGAATCGTTGTCTGAGAACACTTTTGTTATATCGGCGCTAGATTTCGGGCAAGGGCGCTCGCTTCACCTGCCACTTACGATTCGGGAACATACATGAAACATTTCCATTGCCACGCGTGCAACACCACCTCGTGCTGCACGCCTGCTGAAAGGTAATGAAAAGGCCCATGCACGCTCCCGTTACAGGAGCTGCGCATGGGCTGGTTTGATGAGTCTTGGCAGGCTTGAGGAATCGCCGCTGTCGGCGCTACGCCCTTTCGGACATCGGCACGTAATCGCGCTTGGGGGCGCCCGTGTATACCTGACGCGGACGACCGATCTTCGTCATGGGATCGGCAAGCATCTCACGATATTGCGCGATCCAGCCGGGGATACGGCCGAGCGCGAACAACGTCGTGAACATCGACGGATCGAAACCGATGGCGCGGTAGATCAAGCCGGTGTAGAAGTCCACGTTCGGATACAGATGACGCGACACGAAGTACTCATCGTTGAGGGCGATATCCTCAAGCTCAAGCGCAATGTCGAACAGCTGGCGGTCGGAATCATCCACATGCGCGCTGTCGGGGTGCGCCATGATCTTCTTCAGATAGCTCTTGGCGATTGCGGCACGCGGATCATACGACTTGTAGACGCGATGCCCCAAGCCGGAGATACGCCGATGCTCAGCCTTCGCGTCATCCACGAACTGCTTGACGGACTTGCCGGACTCGCGGATCTCGGCGAGCTGACGCAGCACGGCCTCGTTCGCCCCGCCGTGAAGCGGGCCGGAAAGCGCGTTGATGCCCGCCGCCACCGCGGAATACAGATTCGCATGGGCCGAACCCGCGATGCGCACGACGGACGTGGAGCAATTCTGCTCATGGTCGGCGTGAATGATGAGCAGCTTGTCGAGCGCGTCGACAAGCAATGGGTCGGATTCGAACTTCTCGTACGGCGTGGCGAAGCACATGCGCAGGAAGTCGTCCACGTAGCCTTGCGAAATGTCGGCATACAGCAGCGGCTCATCGCGACGACGACGGTGGATCAGCGAGATGATCGTGCGGGTCTTGGCCATGATGATGGCGGATGCTTCATCAAGCTGGTCGGGGTCATTGATGTCGGTGGTGTCCGGATAGTAGGCGGCGAGCGCGTTCACTGCGGAGGCGAGCACGCTCATCGGATGCGCGGTGCGGGGGAACGTGCCGATGAAGGTGCGGAATTCCTCGCCGATGATCGTGCGGCGCAGGATGGACGAACGGAATTCGTCGTACTGCTCCTTCGTGGGCAGTTCGCCGGTGCGCAGCAGATACGCCACTTCCAGGAAGTTGGAATGCTCACACAGCTGCTCAATCGGATACCCGCGATAGCGAAGGATCGAGTTGGCGCCATCGATGAATGTGATCTTGGACTCGCATTGCGCGGTCGTGAGGAAACCCGGGTCGAGCGTGACCCACTGGTCGTTGCGCAGGCTGGAGACGATGAGTCCTTTAGCGCCGCTTGTGGGTTCCGCCACCGGCAACGTGTATCTTTCTGAATCGATCTCGAGCGTGGCCTGTGCCATTGGCTCTCCTTCCGTGCGCAATGCAAGTGTGTTGAAACTGTATTGGAACCAGGGCGTTCACCCATGCCTGGCTTATGCAAGTTCCGTAAGTAATGTATTACTTTTGCAGGTTGTCGGGCAGTGCAGGGTCAAAACCGTCCCTGCGGGTGAGAATGATCGGGTCGCCGTCGGTGATGGCAATCGTATGCTCGGTGTGTGCACCGCGGGAACCGTCGGCGGAGCGCAGCGTCCATCCGTCCTTGGGATCTTGGAAGATCTCGTCGGTGCCGCGCATGAACCACGGTTCGATGGCGATGACCAGGCCGGGGCGAAGCTTGTAGCCGTGATGCGCACGTCCGTCGTTGACGACGAACGGGTCGCCGTGCATGAGATGGCCGACGCCGTGGCCGCCGAACTCCATGTTGACCGTGTAGCCATTTTCGTGTGCAACGGCGCCCACCGCAGCGGAGATATCACCGATGCGATTGCCCGAATACGCCTGGCTGATGCCGGCCTTGAGCGCTTCCTGGGTTGTCTTGATGATGCGCTCGTCCTCCGGATCGGCCTTGCCGACAACGAAGCTGATGGCGGAATCACCGACCCAGCCATCCACGCTGATTGCCAGATCAAGGGAGACGAGGTCGCCGTCCTTGAGGTTGTAGTCATACGGGACGCCATGCAGCACTGCGTCATTGACTGACACGCAGATCCAATGGCGGAACGGGCCAGTGCCGAAGTCCGGCGCGTAATCGACATAGCAGGATTCGGCACCCTGGCGGTCGGCGATGCGCTTGTGCACATATTCGTCAATTTCCAGCAGGTTCGTGCCGACCTTGGTCGTTTCGCGCAGCTGCGACAGAATATCGCCGACGAACTTGCCGGCAGGACGCATCTGCTTGATTTCTTCAGGGCTCTTGAGCTCGATCACTGTGTGGTACTTCCTTCCACGCGCGTAAACCTCCGCGCACTCAATATGAAAACTACAATACCGCGACCGTGAGCCGAAGCGGTTTTTTGGGCCGAGAACGTTTCAGCCCAGCACGACCTGTTTGATTCCCAGTGCGATGAGGATGATGCCTCCGGCGATGCCAGCGCCTTTCTTCCAGCGTTCGCCCAAGGTGCCGCCCAACGACAGTCCCAACACACACGCGAGCGCCGTCATGAAAAACACCACGCCGACGTTTGCCGCCAGCGGGGCATTGGAAAGACCCAAGCTCGCACCCACGCCAATGGCATCGACGCTTTCCGCAACGCCGAGCGTCAGCATCAGCTTCCAGGCGAACGCAGACCGCAGCCGCAATGCCGCTTCGGTCTCCGGCTTGGATTCAGCCTCGGCTTCGCGCTCCAATTCCTTTTCTTCTTCGTCAAGGTCTTCCTCGACCTCTTCGTCTTCCTCATCCTCGAACGCCTCGTGAATCATCCAACCGCCGATCGCCACAAGCAGCAGGCAGACGATCCACGACGTGCCGGTCACGAATTTCGACGCCACGCCGCCGATGAGTGCGCCCAGCCACAGGAACAGCGTCTGGATGCCGGCGAACGACACAATGGTGCGCACATAGCCGCGGGCGGGCACCACGCCGGCACGCAGCCCCAGTGAGAGCGACAGCGCGAACGTGTCCATCGACACGGACACCGCCAGCAGCCATACGAGGGGGTCAAGAATATCAGCCATGAATTCTCCCGTTGTTCCTTATCTTCTTTTCTGCTCTGTCATTCCACGCGAGGATTCCAGCATTCCACGCGTGCATTCCTTGCGAGGACTCCACGCGAGGATTCCCAGACCGATGATTCTCATGCCACGGATTCCCATGCCAAGGATTCTCATGCCGAGGATTCTCATGCCACGGATTTCCAGACACAAGATTCCCTTGCACTGCGGACTCCCTGTACCCAGGAGTCCTTGCACTGGGGATTCCCTTAACGGGTGGAACCACGCATGCGACAAGACCAAGCGGATTCCCTGTACCTAGGATTCCCTGTGCCCGGGATTTTGCCACGACCGCGATTTTACTGTGTTCCACCGCGTTACTGTGTTCCACCGCGTTGCTGTGTTCCACCATGCTATTGTGTTCCACCGCGCTATTGCGCTTCATCGTGCTACTGTATTCCACCGCGCCGCAGCGTTTCATTGTACTGTTTGTTTTTCTCTACCGCTGCGTGTACTGCACCCAAGATTGACAGCTTCACTCGCTCTTCATCTTCCATTCATCTCTTCTCTCCATCATGCGCTGGGCGAATTCATCGAGCACAGGCTAGGCTGGAGACATGAATACTACCCCGTTTACTCCTTCTTCTGCGGATTCCGCAGCTTCTCACAACGCGACGCCACAGGCGTCCGACCAGTGGACGTCCGCCCAGCCGTCATTCGCCCAGTCACCGTCCGACATAACGTCCGGCATTGATGCATCGGCCTTCTCGTCCGTTATCAAACCGGCATCCGACTTCTACCGGTACGTCAACGGTCCATGGATCGATTCCTACGCATTGCCCGCCGATCACGCCCGCTACGGATCGTTCAACAAGCTCAGCGAAGATGCCGAACTGCATTTGCGCGAGATTTTGGAAGATGACGACGCGCCCTGCTCGCTGTCACGCACCGTCTACAACGCGTTCCTTGACACGGACGCCTTGGAGGAGGCAGGCATCAAGCCAATCCTTGCCGATCTCAAGGCCATTGACGACGCACCCAACAAAGCCGCTCTCCACGCCACGCTCGGCACGCTGTCAGTCAGCGGCGGCCCCGGCCTCATTGGCATGGCAGTGTATTCCGACCCGGGCAACGCCGGCACGAATGTGGCGCACCTGTTCCAAGGCGGACTTGGCCTGCCTGACGAAGGCTATTATCGCGAAGAGCGGTTCCACGCGGTGCGCGAATCCTACGTGACGATGGTCTCGCAACTGCTGCATCTGGCAGGTTATGCGCCCAGCCCATCGCAGGCGCTTGACGATGCACGGCGCTTCCTTGATGTGGAGACACGCATCGCGAAGAACCACTGGGACAACGTCTCATCACGCGACGAAGACAAGACATACAACCCCTACGATTGGGACCAGCTCGCCCAAGCGCTCGAAGGCTTTGACTTCGCCGAATGGGCGGACGCATGGCAGGCCGCCTACGATGCTTCCGAAACAGCCCGCACGCTGCCAGTGAACCTGCATGACGTTCTGTCGCACACGATCGTGCACCAGCCCAGCTTCATCACCGGCATTGCGGCATTCTGGAAGTCCGCGTCGCTCGACGACCTCAAGCTGTGGGCACGCGTGCATGAGCTCATCGGATGGTCGACCTACCTCAACGCCGCCTTTGACCAAGCGCATTTCGACTTCTACGGCCGCACGCTGCATGGCACCACCGAGCAGCGCAAACGTTGGCGTCGCGCCGTGAGCCTTGTCGACGGCGTGTGCGGCGAAGACGTGGGTCGTGAATATGTGCGGCGTCACTTCCCCGCCGCGTCAAAGGAACGCATGGAGAAGCTCGTGGGCAATCTCATTGCCGCTTACCGCGCTTCCATCAGCGCCAGCGACTGGCTGGGAAAGGAAACGAAGGCCAAGGCGCTTGAGAAACTTGGCAAGTTCGAGGCCAAGATCGGCTACACCAACCATTGGCGCGACTACACCGCCTTGAGCATCCACGAAGGCGACGGTCTGCTCGATATCATGCGTGCCGCCAACCGTTATGAAAACGGCTATGAGCTGGGCAAGGCCGGCAAGCCGGTGGACAAGGACGAATGGTTGATGACACCGCAAACGGTGAACGCCTACTACGAACCCACTCTCAACGTCATCGTGTTCCCCGCCGCCATCCTGCAACCGCCGTTCTTTGACCCGCAGGCCGAGGATGCGGCCAATTATGGTGGCATCGGTGCAGTGATCGGCCATGAAATCGGCCACGGCTTCGACGACCAGGGCAGCAAGTATGACGGCGACGGCAGGCTGCATGATTGGTGGACGCAGCAGGACCGCGCTAACTTCGAGCAGCGCACGCACGCGCTCATCGAACAGTTCAATGCCTTCACCCCCTTGCAACTGGTGGAGAAATATGAGGCTGCCGGCAAGCCGGCCCAAGCCCCACATGTCAATGGAGCCTTGACGATCGGCGAAAACATCGGCGATTTGGGCGGTGTGAACATCGCTCTCAAGGCTTATGCACTGTCGCTGGGCGCTGCGAACGGCAGCGATGCCGCAGTGCGCGACGCCCTGCAACACGCCCCGGTGATGGACGGATTCACCGGCGTTCAGCGTTTCTTCCTCAGCTACGCGCAAATCTGGCGCAGCAAGACGCGCAATGAGCTCGCCGAGCAATTCCTGCAGATAGATCCTCATTCGCCCGCCGAATTCCGTGTCAACGGAATCGTGCGCAACGTCGATCTCTTCTACGATGCGTTCGGCGTGCAACCAAGCGACGCAATGTGGCTGGATCCCGCCGAACGCGTGCGCATCTGGTAACGTCAGGGGAATTCCCGCCCCGTTTGGGATAGGTCGGCCATGCGACCGCGCCATCCGCCAACCGACCTTTCCGACAGGGAATTCCCACCCCGTTTGGTATCGGTCAGCGCACTACCACGCCATTCGCCGGCCTTCTCAACAGGGAATTCCTACTCCGTCTGGTATCGGCCAGCCGCGCAGCCGTCTGATTATTTGACTGTCGATTGAACATGTCATCAGATGGTTGCGCGATGGTCCGAGGTCGCCGCCCGACCAGCCAGCGAATCAGCATTCACATGCCGAGCAACACAACCGTTCATCAGGCAGCCCCGCCGCCGTGGCAGCCGGCGCCGCAGCAACCCGGCGTCGTGATAGCTCGATGCCTTAGCGACCAAACGCCCCAGCGCAGACCGGCATTCACATGACCTACTGCACTGTGGCCTACTGCACTGTGACCTACTGCACTGTGGCATTGTCAATACCGGGTCTTGTCTTCAGAACTGATCCTCCTGGTCCTCATCTTCAAAACCAGAATTCTGCTGCTGTGCGTCCTGAGAGACATCCGTGCGACGCATGGCACTCCCCTCCTCACGGTTGGATGGTGCCATGCGCTGGAATCGCGCCACTCCACGGCTCAAATCATGCCCAACGGACTGTGCCTCTATGGACAGCGCCGTCCGCGTGTTACCTTGAGAGTCCTTCCAACTGTCGGAAGTCAACTGGCCATTAACAATCACAGGATCTCCACGCGAGATGGAATCCTTGATGTTGAGCGCCAGACTACGGTAAGTGCGCACCTGCATCCACGTGGTGGGAAGATCCTCCCATCGGCCATCCTTGCGGTTGAAATACCGGCGCGTGCTTGCTACGCGAAACACACAGCATGGCACCTTGCCCTCGCCTTCCCCAAGCATCTTGGGATCGGCACCCACATATCCGGTCACCGTCACTGTAGACTGCTGGACCATGGCATTCCTTTCATTCCATCCGACCGCCTGACGCAAGCCGGAATTGCCACCAACCCAAGGCTTCGCAACACCTGTCGATGCGAAGCACCTCCCGCGCCAGCATCAGTGCAGCCAGGGAACGCGATGCGAATCACCACACCTACCTGCCGCGGAAGGTGACACCACTATCGCGCATTTAATCCAGACACCGGCGGTTATTTGACCAATGTGGACCGTCTTCCCTTGTGTGAATCGCCCCTGTGGACAACTTCCCCTATTTTTGGATTCTTTCAGATTATATTCAGGATGCAGGCACGCCATCACGCACCAGACGATTTGACCCTCATACGCATTGTCCATCCCACACAGCACACGCAAGAAATGCGGATCCCATCAAACATCCCAGCAGCACGAATCCGGCAGAATCAAAAACCTCAGAAAGCACAAAACCCAACAAATACAACCAACAAACTGCCAGTCCACCCCGAATACAAAACGTCGCCGAAGACGGACGTTAGACGATTCACCCAACCCGCCCAAACCTCCACCATCGGCGACCCCAAAACCACTCGCCGAAGACGGAAGTTACAGACCCCCGAGACGGACCCCTAACCTCCTACATCGGCGATTCCAAAACCACTCGCCGATGATGGAGGTTACAGACCCTCAAAATGGACCCCTAACCTCCATCATCGGCACCAAATTCAGGATTCGCCGAAGACGGAAGTTACAGACCCCCGAGACGGACCCCTAAACTCCCACATCGGCGACCCCATCCACAAGTCGCCGAAAACGGAGGTTACAGACATCCAACACAGGATCCAAACCTCCCCCATCGGCGACCCCACCAACCACTCGCCGAAGACGGAGGTTACAGTCCCCCAAAATGGGGGCCAAACCTCCCCCATCGGCGACAAATCAAAAAGTCGCCGAAGACGGACGTTACAGACCCTCAAAACAGGATCCTAACCTCCGTCTTCGGCGACTCCTCCACGTCACAGGCGGTGCGGATTACGCGGCCGCCGCACGCGGCGCCTACTTGAGCGCAGCCACACGCTCACGGATGCGCGCCGCAGCCTGTTCGACAGGCACCGCCTCGTCGTTGGAACCGTCACGGTCACGAATCTCAATCGTGCCGTTGTTCACGGTATCGCGACCAACCACAACAACAAGCGGCACACCGATGAGCTCGGCATCCTTGAACTTGACGCCGGGGCTCACCTTGCCGGTGCGGTCGTCATACAGCACATCGATGCCAGCGTCGTGCAGCTCGTCCACAAGCTTGTCGGCGGCGTCGAACGCCTTGGGATCCTTGCCGGTGGCAACCACGTGCACCTGGGCGGGCGCCACAACGACCGGCCATGCCAAGCCACGCTCGTCATGGTGGAATTCGGCGATGCACGCCATCACGCGGGAAACACCAATGCCGTAGCAGCCCATCCACACAGGCACGGACTTGCCGTTCTGGTCGAGCACATTGAGACCCAGCGCGTTGGAATACTTGAGTCCCAGCTGGAACACCTGGCCAATCTCCACACCGCGTTCGAAGCTCAGCGGGCCAGAGCCATCAGGGCTCATGTCGCCGTCGCGCACCTGCACGGCCTCGACAATGCCATCGGCTTCGAAGTCGCGGCCCCACACGAGGTCGTAATAGTCCTCGCCATCCTTGTCGGCACCGGTGAACCATGCGCTGCCACGCGCGATATGAGCATCAAGCAGGTACTTGACGGGCTCGGCGATGCCGGAACCCTCGCGGCGCGCCTGCGGACCAAGCACCATCGGGCCGATGTAGCCGGGCACCAGCTCGGGATGCTTCTTCAGGTCCTCGTCGGTCGCTTCTTCAATCTCGCAGGGAGCGAAGTTCGCCTCAAGTCGCTTCATGTCGACCTGGCGGTCGCCGGGCACACCAATCGCCACAATCTCGCGCCACGGCTCCTTGTGGTCATCGTCCTCGGGGTGCTTGACTGCGATGACGAAATTCTTGAGAATATCGCTCTCTTGCCAAGAACGGCCATCCTCACGCGGATACTTTTCATTCGCCGTCTTGATCATGCCGGAAAGCTTCTCGGCATCTGGAGTCGGACGCACAGTGGCGGCAGGCGTGTTCGCGAAATCCACAGGATCGGGGGTGGTGGTGCTGAGCGCCTCGACGTTCCATGCCTTGCCGGACGGAGACTTGGCAAACGTGTCTTCGCCGATGGCGAGCGGCGCGAGGAATTCCTCGGATTCGGAACCGCCCATCGGGCCGGAAATCGCATGCACGATCTCGTACTTGACGCCAAGACGGTCGAACACGCGGCGATATGCGGCGCGTTCCTCGTCATAGCACTTGACAAGGCCTTCCTTGTCGATGGTGAACGAATAGGCGTCCTTCATGATGAACTGACGGCCGCGGATCAGACCTGCACGCGGGCGGAATTCATCACGATACTTGTTTTGGATCTGATAGAGCGTGACAGGCAGGTCCTTGTAGGACGAATACATGTCCTTGACCATGAGCGTGAACATTTCCTCATGGGTGGGCGCGAGCAGGTAATCCTGGCCGTGGCGGTCCTTGAAACGGAAGATGTTCTCGCCGTATTCCTCCCAACGATGGGTTGCTTCATACGGGGCGCGCGGCACCATTTCGGGGAAGTGCACTTCCTGTGCGCCGATGGATGCCATTTCTTCGCGAATCACCGACTCAATGCGGTTGAGGACCTTGAGGCCCAGCGGCAGCCAGGAATACAGACCAGGGGCGATCTTGCGGATGTATCCGGCGCGCGTCAGCAGCTTTGCGGAATCGACGTCGGCATCAGCCGGATCGTCGCGCAGCGTGCGCAAAAAGAGGGTGGACATTCTCATTACTTCTGAGCTCATACGTTCAGAGTATTCATGTTGCGTGACAACAATAGACGGCGGATTCTTGCTGCGGCGAACGTCGGACCAAGCCTTGCGCTGGGCGTTCGCGCACCGGGAGAACAGCCATGTCACCCACCAAGCGACGCAGCAACCTCACCCACCAAGCAGCACGGCGATGCCGCCCCACCAAGCAGTGCGGCAATCTCACCTGCCGAACAGCACGGTGAAATATCCCATTCCCAGCAGGAACCCGGCAATGAGGCCACCCAGATGCGCCCACATGTTGATGCTTTTGTTCGTCATGCCCGGCGCCAAGCACAGCACGACATTGGCGATGATGCCCTGCACGTTCATGTAGTCACGCAACACCGGCACCATGAGCATCGCCACATACACGCCCAGAAGACCGCAGATGGCGCCGGATGCGCCTGCTGACACGACATTGTATTGCCGCTGCCCTTGCTGCACCGCCCACGTCAGGAGGTTGCCCAGCAGACCCGCGCATATGTAAACGATGAACACGAACTGCGAGCCACTCATGATGCTCGATCCCATGCTTTGCTCAAGCACCTCGCCCAGGTAATACAACGACATCATGTTGCAGATGAGGTGGACGAAACCAAAGTGCACGAACATCGACGTGAACAGCCTCCACCATTGCCCGCGTTGCAGGTCGCGCACGGTCATAGCGCCGAAGCGAAGTGCGACGGGAAGGCTCGTGGAGCCGCCGGCAAGCGTTTCTATGACGAACACGATGACATTGACTGCGATAAGCCCAAAGGTGACCGGTGCAACGGCGTCAAGCTGCATGAGTGCCTCCCGAACCTGATACGGGTATGTGTGGCGGATGGGGGTGATGGATGAACGGCAGGCGGGGCATCCGCAGACCACCGGAGCGTGCCGACGACAGCGCCAGCATGCCGCCGGCATGAGCCGACGTGCTCTGACGCATGTCAGTCGTTGCCACGATACCGCACATACCGGTACTAATCAGAACAGCGTGCCTTGCGAAAAACCTTGCGAAAATTCATCCTCGACATCGGCGCCGCCATTGCCAGCAGCCCCGGTCTTGCCGTTTGCGGTTGTGCCACCGTGGGGGTTTCCGCTGCCACCAGCGTTTCCTGCCGGTCGCGTGGGGCGGGTGAGTGCGATGGCGCCCACGCCGTAAAGCGTTTCGAGCGCCTCTTGGGAGCGTTGCGCCAACTCGGCGTCGATACGCATCGCCTCGTCGCTCACGTCATAGGCACGCGGCCCCAATCCTTCGAGATACAGTCCGTCCATCGACTCCACTCGGGAAAGCGCCACGTAGCCCATGCCGGGCGCAAACGCACGGCGCAGGTCCATCACGGCGGCATCGAGCGTCATGCCCTGCGACTTGTGGATCGTGATGCCCCATGCGCAGCGCAACGGAATCTGCGAAACGGATGCGAGCACCGCATCATTGTCGGTCACTTCCCAATCCGCTGGCTGCATCGTGACCGTGTTGCCGTTTTCGAAACGCACGACCGGCGCCCCGGCGTCCGGCTGCGTTTCACGGTTCTTGAGGCGGCTGCCAAAACCAATCACCACGCCGAGCGACCCATTGACGTAGCGGTGCTCGTTGTCGTTGCGCAGCGCCATCACTGCAGCGCCCTCTTTGAGCACCAGCTGCTCCGGAGCGAGCATCGAACGCTTCAGGTGCTGCACGATCGTGGGAGAACCAGTAGCGGTCGCCGTGTAGACGCGCGGCATCCCCGTGAGCTGATGCAAGCGCATGTCATTGAGCTGGTCAGCCTGTCGATTCGTCGGATACAGCCGCACGGCGGACGAATTCGCAGGCGCGGAACGCACGCGTGACAGCAACGCATCATTGTCTTCAGGCGTCACGCGCCCTTCTCGGATATGCGTGAGCACGCGCAGCAGATCGCCGACATCCTGCCTGTGCTGCTCGGTGAGGTAGCACACTGCGGCGCCCAAGTCGCGCCATGCGAAGGACTGGGTGATGAAACCGTCCGGATCGAGGCCGGCGTCCGAGTATCCCTTGCGAAATTCCATGACTTCGTCGTCATGTTCCATCACGAATCGGTTGCGTTGTGAAGACACGACGGGCGGCAGTTGGAACAGATCGCCGGAAACAATCACTTGCAGCCCGCCGAACGGCTCGTTATGGTCGCGTCTCACGGCACGGCACACTTGATCCACAAGGTCAAACTGCCAGGCGGGCATCATCGACACTTCGTCGATGATGAGCACGTCGGCGCCTTGCAACGCCTTGCGACGGAACGAGCGAATGCGGCGAATGAGCGCCTCGCTGGGTGCCTGCGCCACGCCAATGCCGCTCCACGAGTGAATGGTCTGACCATCGATGTGTGTGGCGGCGATGCCCGTGGTTGCTGTGACGGACACCGTGCGTCCCGCCGCGCGGGCGTGTTTCACGAACTTGTTGAGCACATAGGTCTTGCCCGCACCCGGCGCGCCGGTGAGAAACACCGATGCACCGGCGTTCATGATCTGCAATGCCTCGTCCTGTTTCATTCCACTCCCGCCTGCAACCTGTTGGGGCAATTCAACCCATTCCATCCGACTTGCGCCGAATCATCCAGTCATTTCAGCATACGCCGTCGCCATCCGTTGAATCCTGTGCGAATTGTGGGCAGGAATTGTGGGCAGGGTTATTCGGCGGGCGAACGCGCTCGCCATGCGATATGCCCACTTACAATTCTTTTAGAGGACTTGGAAATTGACTGTGAAAAAGGACCGGCAGATATGAACGATTCCTCCGCATCACACAACAGCACAGCGAGTGCAGCCAGCGCAACACAATCCCCCGCCCCCACTGGCGAGGAGCTCGCCTTCTATGAGAAGGTGTGCGAACAGGCGACGCAGGCGACGCGCGAAGTGCTCGCCGCCTCGCATGAAAAGGCAGGCGACATCTTCGTGGTCGGCTGCTCATCAAGCGAAGTGCTGGGCGAGCGCATTGGCACGCACACATCCATGCGCGTGGCACCGTATCTTTTCGATGGCATCCAATCCGTGCTCAAACCCGCCGGCGTGTTTCTCGCGGCGCAATGCTGCGAGCATCTCAACCGCGCCATAGTAATGGAGCGCGGCTGCATGGAACGCTATGACCTCGAGCAGGTCAACGCCATTCCCCAGCCCAATCATGCGGGCGGCGCGTTTGGCACCATCGCCTACCAGCGCTTCGATGACCCGGTGTTGGTGGAAGACATCCGGCATCTCGCCAAAGCGGGCATGGACATCGGCGACACCCTCATCGGCATGCATCTGCGTCCCGTCGCGGTGCCGCTGCGCATCTCGCTGAACCAGATTGGCAGCGCCCACCTCGTGTGCGCGCGGTACCGCCCCAAGTATGTGGGCGGATCGCGCGCCATCTATGACGAGAGCCTCATGTAAACCGGCAATCCCACGGATTTGCAATCAGCGGAATCAGTAACCCTGCCGATCAGTAATCCGTGGGATTAGCAATGCCGCCGATCAGTAATCCGCCTTCTGCGGGGTGTTCGGATCCTCCACCGGATTGCCGTCCTCCTCATACACGCGCAGCAGACTCGTGCGCTCCACGTTCGCCGCGCCTGCCTTCGCCGCGTCAGCATCAGGACCGGGCTGCGGCACAAAGCACATGTCACGGTAATAACGCAGTTCGTCCATCGACTCGATGATGTCCGCCAAAGCGCGATGACCGCCGTGCTTGGCGGGCTTGTTGAGGCTCACCTGCGGATACCAGCGGCGCGCCAGCTCCTTGAGGGTGCTCACGTCGATCACGCGGTAATGCAGCAACGCCGTGAGGTCAGGCATGTAACGGTCAAGGAACTTCTTGTCGGAGTGAATGGAGTTGCCCGCCAGATGCGCCTTGCCATTCGCTGGCAGGAAACGCTTGACGTACTCCACCACTTGGCGCTGGGCCTCCTCCAAAGGCAGGCCGCTGCGGTTCCATTCGTCCACAAGCCCCGACGACGTGTGCATATGGCGCACGAAGTCGTTCATGTGAGCCACCGCCGCGTCGCTGGGCTTGATGACCACGTCGATGCCCTTGTCGAGCACCTTGAAGTTGAAATCAGTGGGGACCACGGACACTTCGCACAGCTCATCGTGGAAGATGTCAAGTCCTGTCATCTCGCAATCGATCCAGATCATGCGGGATTCTTCAGGCGTGAACACCTGGTTGTCATCATGTGCCATGTGTGGCGTCCTTTCATGGGGTCATAGGGCGGAACCTTGATTCCGCCTTTGCAGAACGTTACAGGGTATCGCGCATCACGGAGCATTGCAACCCGGTTCCCGCCGTGATTCGCCATGCTGCTGCAATGCCCCTGCCGCGCTGCTGTGTTGCAATGCCTCTGCCACAGTCGCGGCATTGCAGCACACTGAGTGCATGAGAATCGCACTCGCCCAAATGCACATGGCTGCCGCCGCCGATGACACCGCAACTGCAGTGGACCGCAACCTGACGCGCAGCATCGACCTCATTGAACGCGCCGCCGAAGCCGGTGCAAGTCTGGTGATGTTCCCCGAAGTGCAGCTTTCCCCGTTCTTTCCCCAATATCCTCGCAAACGCAGCCCCTACGGCGATGCGTCCCAATTTGCAATGAACATCGACGGCCCACAGGTGCACGCGCTGCGCAAGGCCTGCGCCACATACGGCATCTGGGCAAGCCCGAACCTTTATATCGAACAGGACGGCGCACGATACGACACGAGCTTGCTGATCAGCAGCACGGGTGAACTCGTCGGCACACAACAGATGGTGCATATCGCACAAGCCGAAAAATTCTATGAGCAGGATTATTACGCGCCCGGCGACGGATTCCATGTGTTTGACACTCCGCTGGGGCGCATCGGCATAGTGATCTGCTTCGACCGGCACTACCCCGAGTCGATTCGCACCAGCGTGCTGCGCGGAGCTGACCTTGTGCTTGTGCCCACTGCCAATACGTTGGCCGAACCGCTGGAGATGTTCGATTGGGAGGTCAGGGTGCAGGCTTTCCACAACAGCGCGATAGTCGCCATGTGCAATAGGTGCGGAGCGGAAGACGGCATGGAGTTCTCCGGCCGGTCCATCATCGCCGGGCCGGATGGCTCCACAGTCGCGCAAGCCGGTGCCGGTGACGAACTGCTGCTAGCTGACGTGGACCTTGCCGGCGCCCGTGCGATGCGCGGTTCCAAACCCTACACGCAATTGCGCCGGCCTCGGCTTTATGTTTAGTTTTCGGGTGGGGCGGGTGTGATGCGCGTGGCGCGCGCGGCGTCCCCGAGGGCCTGTTCCAGGCGGGCCGTCATGCGGGCGCGGCGCCCGGGGGACTCCACGTCCAGGCACAGGCGCACGGCCGAGCCCCCGCCCACGGGCGCGACGAGCGCGATGGAAAGGGAGGAAGCGTTGCGCGCCTCCCAGCGCACGCCGAACGGGCCGCCGTCCCACGCGCCGCGAGACACGGAACGGGGCTCCCCGCACGAGACGCGCCACCTCTCCACCCACTCGTCCCACGCATCGTCCCCGCCGGGCCCGTCCCAGTCGCCCTCCTCCAGGTACAGCCATGCGACGGG
>CAYVHC010000007.1:26349-39930 GCA_964451025.1 uncultured Bifidobacteriaceae bacterium | reverse complement strand
TGCTCGTGAGCATCGCCGTGTTCGGCGCATTCCTCATCGGCAGCTGGGACGAATCCGCCATCGTCACATTCCTCTTCCTCGTCGGCGGCCAGATCGAGCGCTACACGCTCAACCAGACGCGCTCGGCCATTGGCACCCTCACCGACATGGCGCCGCAATCCGCCGCTGTTCGCCGCGCCGACGGCACCTTCGAAACCGTGCCGGTCGATGATGTGCGCGTCGGCGACATCGTCAAGGTCACCACCGGCGACCGCATCCCCGTCGATGGCGTTGTGACGTCGGGCACCGGTCTCGTCAACGAATCCGCCATCACCGGCGAGCCCATTCCCGTTGACAAATCCGAGGGCTCGAGCGCCTCCGCCGGCACCCTGCTCGACGACGGCATGCTGACCATCCGCGCCGACACGGTGGGGGAGGACACCACCTTCGGCAAGATCATCGAGCTCGTCGAAAACGCACAGGACTCAAAATCCAAAGAAGAACGCTTCATCGACCGCTTCGCCGCGTACTACACGCCGGCGGTGCTCGTCATCGCTGTCATCGTGGGCTTGGTGACGCGCCGCGTGGACCTCGCCATCACCATGCTCGTGCTCGGCTGCCCCGGCGCGCTCGTCATCGGCGTGCCCGTGTCGAATATGGCCGGCATCGGCAACGGCGCGCGCCACGGCGTGCTCATCAAAGGCAGCGAGGTGACGCACCGCCTGAGCTCCGCCGACACCTTCGTGTTTGACAAAACCGGCACGATCACGGTCGGCATGCCGCAGGTGACGGACGTGAGGCGCTACAACGATTCCATCGCCCCCGCCTCCGTTGCCGCTGTCGCTACCTCCTCCGCGTCTGCCCCCGACGCCGCCACACGCTACCTCGTTGGCGTGGAGGCGCAGTCGCAGCACCCGCTGGCGAAGGCCATCGTGCGGCATTTCGATGATGTCCCCGCCCCGCAGGTGGACGAGGTGTCGGTGGTGACAGGCGGCGGAATCCGCGCTGTGCACGACGGGCACCGAATCCTCGTCGGCAGCCCGCGCTTCCTCGAAACGGAAGGCGTGGGGCTCGGCCCCACGGCCCGTGCGGACGCGGCCGAACTCGAATCGCACGGCGATTCGCTCGTGTCCGTGGCCCTCGACGGACGCATTCGCCTCATGCTCGGCGTGCGCGACCGTCTTCGTCCCGGCATCGCCGACGGCATCATGAACCTGCGCCGTCTGGGCGCCAGGAACATCGTGGTGCTCTCGGGCGACAACCAACGCGCCGTCGACCTCATGACGGCCGACCTCGGTCTCGACCGCGCGGTCGGCGGCATGCTGCCCGACGAAAAGGCCGCATACATCTCGCGCCTGCGCGACGAAGGCCACCGCGTGGTGTTCGTCGGCGACGGCATCAACGACAGCCCGTCCCTCGCGCTCGCGGACGTGGGCATCGCGATGGGCAACGGCACCGACGTGGCCATCGACACCTCCGACGTGGTGCTCGCGGACTCCGACTTCTCGCGCCTGCCGCACGCGTACGGCTTGGCGAAGCGCACGGTGCGCAACATGCGCGAGAACATCGCGATCGCGGTGGGCACGGTGGCGCTGCTGCTCTCGGGCCTCGTGCTCACATCGTGGCTCACCATGGCCGTGGGCATGTTCGTCCACGAGGCGAGCGTGCTGGCGGTGATCCTCAACGGCATGCGCCTGCTGCGGTACCGCGTGAAATAAGCGGCGTGTGGCGAAACACCACGATTGCCCCGCCGGTGCAGACCGGCCGAATCGTGGAGCGTTCCGCAACCGACCGACACCAGATTTTGAAAAACCAACTAAAGACAAGGAGAACCCATGAAAACCGCAACCCTGAAACTCGACACCCTCACCTGCCCGTCCTGCATGCTCAAGATCGAGGCCGCCGCGCGCTCGGTGCCGGGCGTGGACGGCGACACGGTGCACGTCTCGTTCGCCAACAGCAAGGTGAAGTTCCGCTTCGACGACGCCCGCACTGACGCGCAGACCGTGGCGAAGGCCATCGAAACCGTCGGATACCCGGTGCTCGGCACGAGCGTCGCGTGAGGCGTGGAGTCTCGCTCCACGCAGCGAACCGGTAGGGCAGCCCACATAACGCGCATAACCCGCATAACCCGCACAATCTCAAACACAACCCGCATAATCCGAAAGGACATACCATGACCGCATTCACCGATTACATCACCGCTAACCTTGACCGCCTCGACCTGGGCACCTTCGCTATCACGCGCGCGCACGCGGCGCATCACCCCGAGGTGTTCGATGTGCGCAGGAACTACGAGACGATCCGCGACCGCGTGGCGGCGTCGCATGGGGCGCAGCCGCAGGTCGGCGAGGAGCTCGCGCAGATCAGCCGCCTGACCGGAGGGTACGCGATTCCCGACGACGCCTGCATGACGCTCGAAGGGACGTATCGCATGCTCCAGGAGGCGCATCGCCTGTATGAGGCGGAGGGAGGCGCAGGCACAGGCACGGAGTCCGCTGCGGACGCCGACGCCGCGCGTGTACAGTAGGGAATCCCGCGCATCGGACCAGGGAAGGAGACTATATGCCGCATGACCTGTGCGTGCAGCTGGTGCCGCTGTTCGACGGCCTGACCCTCGACGACCAGATGGAGATCCAGCGCAAGACGCGCTTCCGCACGTTCGGCAAAGGCGACATCGTTTTCTCCCCGGCGTCCGAACCGCAGCTGACCATCGTGGCGCGCGGCAGCATGAAGGTGTACCGCATCTCGCCCAACGGGCGCGAACAGTTGCTGCGTGTGGTCGAACCCGGCGGGTACGAGGGCGAGGCGCGGCTTTTCGACAACGATGGTGCAGATGCCGCGCCGTCGCATAATCTTTACGGCGAGGCGCTGGGCGACACCAAGGTGTGCATCCTGCGGCGCAGCGATTTCATGGAGCTGCTCGGTACGCATCCGCAGCTGAGCCTGCGCCTGCTGTCGGCGGTGGCCGGCAAGATGGCGCGCGCCGAAGAGCAGACGCAGTTCCTTGCGATGGGTCGTGTGGAGGAGCGGCTCGCTACGTACCTGCTCGACCTGTCGAGAGGCGAGGGCGGGTCGCCGCGCATCCGCATCCCCATGACCATGCGCGAGCTGGCATCGTATCTCGGCACCACGCCCGAGACCCTCTCGCGCAAGCTTCGCTTCCTGGAAGAGGAAGGCTACATCGCTCGTCGCCGCCGCGACATCCTCATCCGCGATCCCCGACGGCTCGGCGGCATTTAGCCGTCCCAGGCCTGGGGCCGCTGATGGACCTCAGCCCCGGGGGTGGCGGTGCGGGATGCCGGTTCCAGGGCGCCCAATTTGCGGTGCATCTGCATTCCGAGGGTGCATAATTGTGCACCCTCGGTGGCGGTTGGGGCGGTTGGGGCGTTGTTTGGCCACCCTATTTGCGCGTGGGGTGTGTTTTTGTGCACCCTCGGTGTGGGATAGGGGAGGCGCGGCGGCGTGTCATTGGCCTATTTGCCTCCGAGGGTGCACGGTTGCGTGCCCTCGGAGGCAAATAGGTGCCGCGGGGGCGGTACTTAGCTGGCTTGTGTGAATCGAGGGTGCAGTCATATGCGCCCTCGAGTGCGTTCCTCCCGGGCCTTCCCGACCGTTCCCATCCTTACAGGAAGGAGGCCGTGTCGTTGACCTGCGGGGGCAGGTGAGGCGCCCGCGGGCGATGGGCTTCTCGGTCCGGTTTGCCAGGGCTTGCATGCGGCAGGTCTGCCTACACGGTCAGTTCGATCTGGTTGCCTTCGATGGAGACGACGCAGCTTTCGTAATAGCCGTCGCCCGTGGTGCGCGGACCGCTGAGTACGTCGTAGCCGTCGGCCTTGAGCCGGGCGGTGAGTTCATCGACGGCCTGCGCGCTGCCCAGACCGAAGGCAACGTGCGCGTACCCGGTGCGTGCGAAGGACTTGGCGGGGTCGTCCATGCCGGGGCGCGTCATGATCTCGAGCCGCGCGGCTCCATCGTGCGTATCCCCATCGTGCGCATCCCTGCCGAAGCTGAGAAAATATGAACGGAAGTCGGTGGTCGGATTATGGTATCCGCTGTTCGCTGTGGCGCCCAGGTAGGTGACGAAGAAATCCTTCGCCGCCTCGAGGTCGTTCACATACAACGCCACGTGGTTGATGCTCGCGCCCATATCGTCTGTGCCTCCTTTTATTTGTGATTCGCCGCGTTCTCTTCCGACCTTCCCAATCGGCCGTTCTACTTATGGTACGGCTCGTGCGCATTGATCTTGAACGCGCGGTAGACCTGCTCGAGCAGGATCACACGCATGAGCTGGTGCGGGAAGGTCATGGGGGAGAAGCTCAGCTTCCAATCGGCGCGCGCCAGAATCTCGGGCGCCAGCCCGAGCGAGCCGCCGATGATGAACTGGATGTGGCTGGCGCCGTGCAGCGCGAGGTCGTCGAGCTTCGCTGCGAACCGCTCCGAGGAGAGCATCTGCCCGTCAATGGCGAGAGCGATTACATACGCGCCGTCCTTGATATGCTTCGCGATGCGCTCACCCTCCTTGCGCTTGATGAGCTCGTCGGTGCCGGGTGTCGCGTGCTCGGGCGTCTTTTCGTCAGCCACTTCAATGATGGTGAGTTTGCAAAATCGCGACAGCCGTTTCAAATACTCCCCGATTGCATCACGCAGATAGCGCTCCTTGATGCGACCGGGGGCGATGATGTCGATGTTCATGTTTGCGTTCCTTCCGTCACTGCCATGGTAGCGGCGGGCTGCGGCGGATGACGATATGATGGAAACGGGATTAATCATGGATTGGATCAGTGGCAGACGGTGCGGGTATGCTATGACACAGTATGGTAGGGGCATGATGGAAGAAGTGGCCATGACGGAAACCGCGAAAAAAGCTGAGGAACGAACCACGGGGAATGTCGCAGGCGGCATTGATATGACCGGACGGAAGGCACGCTGCTTGGCGAAGGCCGTGGCGGGATTGGTGATTGCCTGCGCGGTATGCGTGGGCGGCGGCATCGCAGGTGGAGCCTCAGGTGGTGCCGCGGATGGCGTGTTCAGTGACATGATCGTTGCGTCCGCTTATGCCGACGACACGACCTCATGCACCACGGTCACCACGCCCGAACAGGCGCTCGCATGCGCTCAACAGGCAGCGGACGCTGCCAACGCGGCATTGCAATCCGCCCAGCAGCGACTCGACCAGGCGAAGACGGCGCTTGCCCAGGCCGCACAGGACTTGGCCAACGACCAGTCCGCGAATGAGCGCGCCCAGCAGGCGCTGAACGATTTGAAGGATGCCAAGGCGGCGCTTGACGCTGCCGCCAACTCCGATCAAGCGAAGCAAGCGATCGCCAAGGCCAAGTCCGACCTATCCGATGCCACGTCGGCCATCACAGGGCTGGACCCTGATTCATTCGACCCCGCGGTTGCTAAGGCAGCAGTGGACACTGCGCTGGCCCAGGCCCAGACCGTTGCGCAGCAGGCGGCGCAGCGTCTGCAGGATGCCCAGTCCGCCCAGCAGCTCGCACAGGATGCACTCAACCGTGCGCAGGCTGATGTTGATGCGGCGAAATCCCGCAAGGATGCCGCCGACAAGGCTCTCGATCAGGCCAAGGATGCATTGGCACAAGCGGGGAAGGCACTCAATTCGGCAGCTGCGCCGTCCAGCTCTTCTTCTCGCGCGTCAGCCTCCTCGCCGACCTCCACGGGCAGCGCCTCCCCATTGCGTGCGTCTGCCGCGGCATCCCCGACATCGGGCGCCGCGACGAGCAGCGCGAATCCTTCCGGCCAGACGTCCGCCGGAAATGAGTACCACGGCAACTCCGCCCCTTCCGGTGTGAATCTGGCGTCCACCGGCGCCCGCGTGGCGCTCACCGTGGTGGGCGTGCTTGCCGTTGCTGGCATCGCGCTATGCGCCATTGCCCGGGCGCGCAAAAGAGGAACGGGGGCTGAAGCGCAGGCGGGTGAACCGCACGAAGTGTGAGCCTGCGTGCAGTGTGAGCCTGCGTGAAATCTGAATTGGGCGCCGCCATTGTCGTTTGATTCGTCTGTCGCTTGATTCCTCTGCCGTTCGTTTTTCCGGTCGTTCGATTCGTTTGCTCTGCCATCGTCAGCCTTGCCGTCCGTCCGCTGTGAGCGGACACCGGGAGGTCGGGTATGGTTGGTAGCTGATATAAGCCGCGCACGATGCGTGTCGGCGTGTGGCGCCAGGAAGCGCCGCGTGAAGAAAACACCAAGGAACAAGAAGAAGCACAGGTCAAGGAGTCCCAGCATGCCAGGAGCGAATCTCACACAACAGGAAGCCATCGAACGCCGCGGCGTCATCCACGGCGTCCCCCAGTACGACGTTGCGCTTGACCTGACGGGCGGCGACAAGGCCGACGAGTCGGAACGCACCGAGAACTTCGGCTCCCTCACCACCATCGCCTTCGACGCCGAACCGGGCGCCTCCACCTTCTTGGACCTCATCGTCGACTCCACCGACCGCGTGCAGTCCGTGGAATTCAATGGCCGTGCGCTCGATCCGGCCGCCGTCTACAAGGATTCGCGCATCGAGCTCACCGACCTGGCCGAGCATAACACCGTCACTGTCGCCGCCACCTGCCAGTATTCACATACCGGCGAAGGCCTGCACCGCAGCGTGGATCCCGCGGACGGCAACGTGTATTTGTATTCCCAGTTCGAAGTGCCGGACGCCCGCCGCGTGTATGCCGTGTTCGATCAGCCCGACATCAAGGCGGTGTTCAACTTCACCGTGATCGCCCCGGCGGCATGGACCGTCGTGACGAACATGCCGGCCGCCCACGTCGATGATACTGACGTCACGGGCGAGGAGGCCGCCAAGCGCTGGGTCTTCCAACCCACGCCTACCATGAGCAGCTACCTCACCGCGTTCTGCGCCGGTCCTTACGCCAGCTGGCACACCGAATACAAGAACGAGGATGGACGCACGGTGCCGATGGGCATCTATTGCCGTCAGGCGCTCAAGGATGCGATGGCCAAGGATGTGGACTACCTGTTTGACACCACGAAGCGCGGCTTCGCCTTCTACGCCGAACAGTGGGGCATCCCTTACCCCTACGCCAAGTACGACCAGCTGTTCGTGCCGGAATACAACGCCGGCGCGATGGAAAACATCGGCACCGTCACGATCCGTGACTCCTATGTGTTCGAATCCAAGGTGACGGATGCGCTCGCCGAACGCCGCGTCGTCACCGTGCTTCACGAACTGGCGCACATGTGGTTCGGCGATCTGGTGACGATGAAGTGGTGGAACGACCTGTGGCTCAACGAGTCCTTCGCCGAATTCATGTCCACGCTGTGCACGGCGGAGGCGACCGAATGGAAGGACGCTTGGGCGACATTCAGCTCCGGTGAGAAAAGCTGGGGCGAGGCGCAGGACCAGAAGCCCACAACGCACCCGATCGTCGCTCCAATCCATGACCTCAACGACACCTACGTCAACTTCGACGGCATCACCTACGCCAAGGGAGCGTCCGTGCTGCGCCAGCTCGTGGCGTATGTGGGACGCAAGGCGTTCTTCCGCGGAATCCACAGCTACCTGACCAAGCACCAGTATTCCAACGCCACGCTCGCCGACCTGCTCGCCGAGCTCGAAGCCGCGAGCGGCCGCGACTTGAAGACATGGAGCGCGCAGTGGCTTGAGCAGGCGGGCATCAACACCCTCGCCACGCAGGTGGAAACCGACGCGAACGGCATCATCTCCGATCTGCGCATCGAACAGACCGCGCCTAGCGAGCATCCGGTGCTGCGCGCACACCGCCTTGCCGCCGGTTTCTACAACCTCACCGCCAACGGCACCGTTGAACGCACGGAACGTTTTGAACTCGACGTCGACGGCGCCAGCACACAGGTGACGGACGCCATCGGCAAGCACAGGCCCGACTTCATCCTCGTCAATGATGATGACCTCACCTACGCCAAGCTGCGTTTCGACGCGGCATCGCTCGATTTCGCACTCGCCAACCTGAGCAAATTCAACGACGCATTGGCGCGTTCCATCGTGTGGCTTGCACTGTGGGACATGACGCGCGACGCCGAACTGCCCGCGACACGTTTCATCGAAACGTCGCTCGCCGCGCTCGCCACCGAAACCGAATCCACCACCTTCCGCTACGCGCTCGCCCAAGTGAACCTTGCCGCATGGCATTACACGGCTCCTTCCACGCGACGCGCCACCGTGGAGCATGTCGCCGCCGCATTGTGGCAGCTCGCCCAAAGCGCCAATGACGGCTCCGACGAGCAGTTCCAGCTCGTCAACGCATGGTTGGGCTATGGCATCGGCGATGACTTCGCAGCCACGGCCCGCGGCCTGCTGGACGGCTCGACCACGCTGCCCGGACTCGCCATCGACAACAACATGCGCTGGTCCATCATCATTGCGCTCGCCGCCGCTGGCGACATCGACGCGGCAGGAATCGACGAACAGCTTGCAGCGAACGAGACGACAGAGAACCGCCAGTTCGCCTACATGGCAAAGGGCGCCATCCCCACGGCGGAAGCGAAGGCGTGGGCGTGGGACGAAGCGCTGCATGACGCGACGCTGACGAATTCCCAGATCGAGGACCTGGCGGGCGGCTTCTCGCTCACGCCCAGCGCCGAGTTGCAGCAGCCGTACGTCGCCCGGTATTTCGAGGCAATCGACTGGGTGTGGCAGCACAAGACGTTCCACATGTCCGAGGCATTGCTGCAAGGCACGTCGCGCGGATCGGGACTGTATCCCTCGTACGCAGACCCCGCCACGCTCGTCGATGCGGGCGACGCCTGGCTCGCCGCCCATGAGGACGCCGACCGTGCCTTGCGCCGCATGATCAGCGAGAACGTGGACGGTTCCCGCCGCATGCTGCGCGTGAGCCAGTGGAATTCGAAGCTCGAGGACTGATGCCAATCCGCCCTGCCGTGTCGCGCCGTCACAGCGTGATATGGCAGGATGACGCGATAATTCGCTATATTTGATTGCGGATAGTGAATGCGCGCCGCTTTGGTCGCGGCGCGCATTGTGACGATGCACCTGGCAGGGTGCTTTTCAAGGAGCTGCAATGCCTCAAATGTTCGGCACCGATGGTGTGCGCGGATTGGCAAATCGTGATTTGGACGCTCAGCTTGCGTTGAACCTGGGAGACGCCGCCGTGCGTGTGCTGGGTGACGATCAGGTCGAAGGACGCCACAGGGCTCTTATCGGTCGCGACACGCGAGTCTCCGGCGACTTCCTCGCCGCCGCCCTCGGCGCCGGCATGGCGGCCGGCGGTTTTGACGTGATCGACGTGGGCATCATCCCCACGCCGGGCATCGCATTCCTCACCTCGGTGCTCAACGTCGAGATGGGCGCCGTCATCTCCGCCTCCCACAACCCGATGCCCGACAACGGCATCAAGTTCTTCGCGCGCGGCGGTTTCAAACTGCCCGATGCCAAGGAAGACGAGATCGAGGCGATTCTGGGGCAGGATTGGGAACGCCCCACCGGCGCTGGCGTCGGTCGCATCTCCCATGACACGGTGACCGCCACGAACCTGTACATCGACCATCTGGTCTCCGCCGTCGCCCCGCAGCCCGAGGACTCCACTTCGCCCGCCCCGCAGCCTCTCAAAGGATTGCGCATCGTGGCGGATTGCGCGAACGGCGCCACATCGGTCGTCGCTCCCGAAGCCTTGCGCCGCGCCGGTGCGGATGTCGTTGTCATCAACGCATCCCCGGACGGCTACAACATCAACGACCATGCCGGCTCCACCCACCCCGAGCAGCTGCAGGCGATGGTCAAGGCGTCCGACGCCCAGATGGGCGTGGCGTTCGATGGCGACGCCGACCGCTGCCTTGCGGTGGACGAAGACGGCACGCTTGTCAACGGCGACCAGATCATGGGCATCCTCGCCCGCGCCTACAAGCGCGAAGGCAAGCTCGCGCATGACACGCTCGTCGTGACCGTCATGAGCAACCTCGGTCTCAAGCTCGCGTTGAAGGACATGGGCATCAAGACCGTGCAGACGAACGTGGGCGACCGCTATGTGCTCGAGGAGATGCTGCGCGGCGGTTACACGATCGGCGGCGAACAGTCCGGCCACGTCATTAACCGCGAATTCGCCACGACCGGCGACGGTACCCTCACCGCATTGCGCCTGAGCTACGAGGTCATGAAGTCCGGCAAGAGCCTCAAGGAACTCGCCGCGGACTTCCCGCAGCTGCCGCAGACCCTCATCAACGTGCCCAACGTCGACAAGAAGGCCGCCAAGACGAACGCAGCCGTGCAGGCCGCGGTCGCACGCGAGGAGAAGCTGCTGGGAGACACCGGCCGCGTGTTGCTGCGCCCCTCCGGCACTGAGCCTCTCGTGCGTGTCATGGTGGAGGCCGCCACCCAGAAGCAGGCGGATGACGTTTGCAAGCGCCTGGCACAGGTCGTGGCGGACGAACTCAAGGCATAGCGTCACGGGTGCCGTTGGCATGATGCCACGGCAGTCAAGCCAACGGCACCCATTCACGTAGCATTCGCCAGCGGCACGATATCGGCACGATATTGGCACGACGTCATCGACGTGACACACATCAATCAGGAGCATTCATGGCTTTCGACAAAGCGAACAAAGACAAGCATCTCGACAAGGCCGTGCGCGAAATGATTGCGCAGGCAGGCAAGGACGGCGTGCTGCCTATCACCCAGATGGGCGAGCCCGTGCTGCGTCGCGTGACCGACGAATACGTGGGCCAGCTGGACGAGCGCACCCTGAAAAACCTCATCAAGGCCATGCGTACGACGATGCTTGAGGCCCCCGGCGTGGGGCTTGCAGGGCCGCAGGTGGGGCTGAGCCTCGCGATTGCCGTCGTCGAGGACCATAAGCGCAAGGATGATGAGGACGATCCGCGCGACATCCAGAACTTCCCATTCCACGCCATCATCAACCCCAAGTACGAGCCGGTCGGGGATGCAACCGCCAGCTATTACGAAGGGTGCCTTTCGTTCGACGGCTATCAGGCGGTGCGCAAGAGGTGGCTGGAGATCGACGCCACATGGCAGGACGAGCAGGCGCAATGGCATACGGAGCGTTTGCATGGCTGGCCGGCGCGCATCTTCCAGCATGAAACGGATCATCTCAGCGGCGAAGTGTACATCGACAAGGCGGAGATTCGCTCCCTCGCCAACGATGACAACCTGAGCTACTACTGGTGCGACGACCCCGTGCCCACGCACGCCGCCGAAGTGCTCGGCTTCGAGCTGTGACCGCTTGCGGGCGGTGCCATTAGGCGCAGCCGGCTAGGCCGGTGCGAGGCTGATGGTGTCGGCCTGTGGCGCACAGCGTATACGTGTGTATGCGTGTGCACCGCAGGCCGTGTTTTATGTCTCGGGCTCTGCGTCTCGCAGGCTGCTTTATTTTTCGGGCTCGTCGAAGGAGACGACGCTGTAACGCTCCGCCACGATGTCAGGGTCCCAGTAATCGGCGGGAAGTCCCATCTTCAGCAGCAGGCGCGAGATGAAATCCCGAGGGTCGTTCAGCTGTTCCCATACGCGCGGCAGATAGGTGACGACGGATTTGCCTCGCCGCAGTATCACGCCGTCAGAATACGGATGCAGACGTTCGGCGAGCTCCTCGCGTGATTGTGCGTCGATGCGCTCGGGCTTGCTCAGCACCGATACTTCAATCCGCAGCAGAGGCAGTTCTTCCACCGCAACAGGGGCGAAACGCGGATCTTCGAACGCGGCGTTCAAGGCATGCACCACCACGTCGTCGCGCAATGGTCGCGTGGCCACCAGCGAGCCCACGCATCCGCGCAGTCGCTCATTTTCGGTCAGTGTCACGAATGTGGCGGCCTTGCGATTGAGCCATTTGGTGTATTCCATCGTGACGATCTGCTGCTCGGGGCGCCCCAGTTCGTGCGCGATTGAATTGCGGGCAATCGTCAGCAGCGCCTCGCCAGCATTGTAGGGAATCATGTTCGTCGTGTTCGTCGCAGGATCCGATGAGTAATTGTCGGGGTCGGCGCTGAATTTATTGTAGCTTTCCGTGTGCTTGACGAGGTTCGACAGGCCGCGCTCCAAGCTTTCCTTGCGGCGCTCCTGGCGCGCTTGGTGCACCACGGCGATTTTGTGCGCCTCGGTGTGCAGAGTGTGCAGATGCGCGATGCGTTCGCCGACCTCATGCAGGTCCGTGGCGATGGCGCTGGGGGCGGGGGCGTGGCTGGGGTTGGAGCGCTCTCCTGTCGTGTCGGGCGCTGCGGCGGCATGGGGGAGGGTGGCGCGCGGCGCTCCTTCTGCGTGGTCGGTGGCCGTGTCTTGCGAAGCATGGGAAGCGCGGGAAGGATTCGATGCGTGGGAATGAGGTGCTGAATCATCCCAGATGGCAAACGAAGCGTAGCCCACGACGGCTTCGTTCGTGTCCGCAATGGGGATGCGTCCTTGACCTGCGACCGATACTTGGTCGCTGTCGCCCGATGTGCTGCATCCCAGCAGGACCGGTTTGATGTCGCGTTCGATGCAGACGTCAAGCAGCCCATTGACGGCGTTGGCGCCGCAAGCCATCTGGGTGCGAATCGGAAGGAGGCGTTCGCAGATGCGGCCAATTGTCTGATCGTCGATCTTGCGGGCGGTGTCATGCGGATAATAGTGCGACAGGTCGGTTGTGATGATGAACATCGTGCCTGGATCGTCCCAGAAGGCACGTATCACATCGCCTACTTCCTGCGGGCTCGCGTCCCCCACATTGAGCGGCACAATCGGCACAGTCCCCAAAGTCTGTTGCAGAAAGGGAAGCTGGACCTCCAAGGAATGCTCCGCGTGGTGCGTCTGGTCGTTCACGATCATGCACGGCACATGGTCGAGCAAGTACTGCTCGGCTTCGCGGTCGACGGGGACGTCTCCCAGCGGCGAGCCGAAGGCGGAAGCGTTGCAGCATGCCACCCCGCGTACTGCAACGGTATGTGTGGGACCCATGATAACGACGCGGTTGATTTCGCCCTGCCCATCCTCCAGCAGGGCATACGCCAGCGCCGCCGTGCCGCCGGAAAACGTGTAACCTGCGTGGGGCGTGATGATCGCCTTGGGCAGGTTCGCCTTGATGCGTCGCTCCGTGGCCAATTCGACCACCGCGGATTCGGCATATCGCAGTTCACGGTCGACGCGCTCGCGAAGGATGAACGTGTCGGCGGGATAGAACGTGCCGGCGACAGCTGGTGTGCGCACGTAGGCTTTACTTGGTTCAAGAGTCTTGTCGGGAGTGAGTATCGCCATTGAAACCACCTCTTCATCGACTATCGTACAGGAAATATCGTGCAAGGCACGCTGATGAAGGTCTATTCTCCCCGTGTGTTCCCGTGCATTTCACTATGGGGGGCGGCCGTGGAGCGGGGTGGCGGGGTGGCGGTGTGTAACTTCCGTGTTCGGCGAGTGGGTTGGTGTGTCGCCGAAGACGGAGGTTTGGCGGGGTTGGATTGGTCGGTTATCCTCCGTCTTCGGCGAGTTTCGTGCGGAGGTGCCGATGGCGGAGGTCAGGTGGGGTTGGATCGGTCTGTTATCCTCCGTGTTCGGCGAATGAGTTGATGTGTCGCCGATGGCGGAGGTTTGGAGGTCGGGGGAGTGCTGTGTATCCTCCGTGTTCGGCGAGTGGGTTGGTGTGTCGCCGA
>CAYVHC010000007.1:0-26249 GCA_964451025.1 uncultured Bifidobacteriaceae bacterium | reverse complement strand
TCGGGGGAGTGCTGTGTATCCTCCGTGTTCGGCGAGTGGGTTGGTGTGTCGCCGATGGCGGAGGTTTGGAGGTCGGGGGAGTGCTGTGTATCCTCCGTGTTCGGCGAGTGGGTTGGTGTGTCGCCGAAGACGGAGGTTTGGCGGGGTTGGATCGGTCTGTTATCCTCCGTGTTCGGCGAGTGGGTTGGTGTGTCGCCGAAGACGGAGGTTTAGACCTCTGTTTGGGAGTGTGTAACTGCTGTCTTCGGCGAGTCTTGTGCGGGGCGCCGAAGATGGAGGTTTGGATGCTGGGTGGGCGGAGAAATAGGGGGAAATAGGAATGGCGGGAGGAGAAATCCTTGCGGACAGTGTGGTGCAAGGAATCATGAAATCCCTTCCGGTGGAATCAAGGGGGGGCGAGGTACTGATTCCGGGGTCTCGGATTGACTCTAGGGAATCGTGCTGAATCAAAGGAATCTTGCCGATTCGAGTGAATCGCGCTGAATAACAGAAGCGCGCCGACTCCGGGGAATCGGGAATCCCGATTCTAGGAGCGGCGCGCCTTCAGGGGGGGTCACAGGAGCGGTTTTCACCCGGTACCGTCACTCGGCACCGTCACCCGGTACCGCCCACCGGCACCGTCACTCGGCACCGTCATCCGTCCCCCGCCACCGTCGCCTGTTGCCGTTACTCGGCGTCATCGTCGCGGAAGGCGATGCCGTTGGAGCGCAGCTTGATGCCGGCTGCCGCGCAGACCACGGCGAGGATGGCGATGAGGGCGACTGCGACACCGGTCTTGGCCAGGGTCGCGGCTTCCTTCCGCTTCGCTGCCTGTGCCTCGGCCGTGGCGATGGCCTCGCTGTCGGTCGTCGGGACTTCGACGTCGCCATTGTCGGTCGTTGCGGAGGCGTTGTTCGCGACACCCTGGAATTCCTTGACGACCTTCTTGCCGGACTGCTTGCCGGTCACGGTCAGCTCGTAGGTGCCGCCCTCGGCCACTGCATCAGCGGGGAAGACGATCGGGGTGGTCTGGGTGGTGCGAACGCGCACGCCGCACACGCCTTGGTGGCCATTGTCAACCGTGCAGCCGTCCTGCGAAGCGATCGTCTTGCCGGTCGCCTTGTCGATGAGCGAGTAGGAGAGTGATGCGTCGCCATTGAAACCGGTCACATTCGCGGTGTAGGAGCCATCGGCCGCCTTGGACACCGTGGTGTCGGCGCCGTCAGACTGTGCGGCGATCTCTTCAGTGTTGCTCGCCAGTCCCAGCGTCTTGGCGATCGTGAAAAAGTTATCGGTCTGGTCGGTTAGTCCGTTCACGCGGGAGGCGCCCGGGCCGGAGGCTGCGATGCGCAGCTGGGTGCCGGTGTGGCTCATGGAGCCACCCTCGTCCATCGGGGAAGAGGATGTGGCGTAGGCGACGTAGAGGGCGGAGCCGTCCTTGGCACGCAGCGGGGTGGTCAGACCGTAGTAGGTCGGCCACGACACGATCTGGCTAGTGTGGGCGTGGTCAGCGGTCACGATGATGAGCGTGTTGGACAGGTCCACCTTGGCGAGGGCGGCGGCGACGGCCTTGTCAAGGTCGTCGGTTTCGCCGATCTGGCCGCAGGCATTGGCGTTGTGGTCCTGCTTGTCGATCGAGGCGCCCTCGACCTGCAGGAAGTAGCCGTTGTCCTTGCCGTTCTGGTTGTTGGAGAGCAGGTCGATGGCCTTGGATGTCATGTCAGCGAGGGATGCGCCCTTGTTGCCGAGCCACTCGGAGTTGGTGGAGCAGCTCACGAGGCTCTGGTTGCCGTCCTGCTGGCCGGCAAGCGCCATCTGCTCAGCCGTGTCATGGTCGAGTGCCTTCGACTCGTTGTACTGCGTCGGCATGTTGCCGGAGGAGAACAGGCCGAGCACGGGGGAGTCCTGGTTCGCTTCGGCCAGCGAGGCGAGCTGGGACGGATCCTCGAAGTACTGGTAGCCGCGTTCGGCGGCCTGTTCCTTGAGGGTCTTTCCGGCCCACTGACCGGCCTGTGCGGTCTGGTTGAAGTACTTGTTGCCGCCACCGAGCGTCACATCGGCGCGAGTGTCGAGCAGCTGTTCCGAGATCGAGCCGATGCCGCCGTTCTGCAGCAGTTGTTCGGCGTCGCAGCGCTTCTCGGAATCATCGGAGGTGCCGTCGGTCTTGCCCTGCGGGCCGTAGCAGGAGCGCTGCGTCGAGTGGGATTCCATGACTGCCGGGGTCGCGTCCTGAACTTCGGCGGTGGTCACGTTGCCGGTCGCCAGACCCTTTGCCTTGGCCAGCTCGAGGAGGTTCATCTGCGGGGTGAAGCTGTTGTTGACGGACACAGCGTTGTTGTAGGTCTTGGTGCCCGTTGCCCAGCCTGAGCCGGATGCGGCGGAATCGGTGACCGCCGTCACCTGATTGGTGCGGCTCGATCCGTCGCCGGTCGCGTAGGTGGTGTATTGGCCGACGCCGGTCTCGGTGGCAGAGGTGGCGCCCGCCTGGCCGATCTTGTCGATGCCATTGAGCGTGCCGCCAGGGCCATAGAGGTAGTCGCGTGCGACGGTGATTTCGGAGTCACCCATGCCGTCGCCGATGAAGAGGATGACGTTCTTGGCCTTGCCAGTGGCGGGGGTGCTGGCGATGCGCTGTGCGCCGCCGTGCTGGCTCAGCGTCTGCACGTCGGCGGTTTCGGTGGCCGAAGCCATGGGCATGGCGCCCAGAAGGGTGGCACCGGCGAGGACAGCGGTGAATCCGGCCATGACCTTGTGCCGGATGGTGTTATTGGTATGCATTGATCCGTTGATCTTTCTTCTCTAATACCTATTCCAGAAGCACCGGAAGTGGGTGGCACACCGGTGCGATGAAAGCCCGGAGGGAATGGGCCTTCTCCTTGCGCGGGACGGATGCCGTTGGAGGACCGGCTCTGTTCCGCTGCCACGATTGACGTTAGATATGCGAGATGAATTGACTCAGGACTGTGAGTGAATTGCAGGTGCAATGATGGTGAATTCCTCGAACGGTTTTGGGGAGTCGTCTTTGAGCGAAAGCATCGTCGGATGCCTCGCTTCGCGGACAGGAACGCGATGGGCAGCGGGTAGTATAAATCGAAGGGAAAGTGCCTGACTAGGCGATGCGACAAGCGACAACGCAACAGTGCAGACCATGGAAGATGCAGCCAAGGAAGGCGCAGTCGCGAAAAACACAAGCGCGAAAAACACCGCTGCGAACAGCAAGGAGGAAACGGTTATGCAGAAGGCAGATACCTTAGCCGGTGCGCCGCAGCCGCGTGACATCGATTATCAGATGTGGGGCCGGCAGCAGGTGCCGCGTTTTGCACGCGACACGACGGCTGAGGAACCGTGGCCGGTGGGGCTTACCAGCCATCAATACGCCGGTGCCGTGAGCAGGTGGCCTGGCTGCTGGATGACCGGGCAGATCATGCAGATTGACATGCGCCGCCGCGGTACCGCATACATCACATTGCGTGACAATGACGAGGATGTGTCGATGCGCGTCGTCGCATTCGGCGAGCCCGCCGACCAAGCGTTTCAGCTGGGTCTCAAGCAAGGCGACAAGATTGTGCTGTTTGGCAGGCCGGAGGTGTGGGAGAAACAAACATCGCTGTCGTTCAAGGCAGCGCAGATTCGTCGGTGCGGAGAGGGCGACCTTGCCGAGCGCATCAATCAGCTGCGCCGCCGCTTGAAGGGAGAGGGGCTGTTCGACGAAACCAACAAGGTGCCGCTGCCGGAATTTCCCCGCTGCATCGGTCTTATTTGCGCGCCCGATGCCCGTGCCGAAGGCGATGTGAAGACGAACGCGAGCCTGCGCTGGCCTATCATCCGTTTCAAGACCGCCTACGTCAAAGTGCAGGGCCCTGATTGCCCGCGTGAGGTCATACAGGCAATCGAACAGCTCGACGCCGACCCGGAGGTGGACGTCATCATCGTCACCCGTGGCGGCGGCAGCTTCGAGGACCTCATCGGATTCTCGGATGAAGGCGTGGTGCGGGCGACCGCAGCCTGCCGCACGCCCATTGTCTCGGCCATCGGCCATGAGGATGACTGGACGCTCATCGAGCTTGCGGCGGATTACCGCGCGACCACACCGACTGGTGCAGCGCAGGCCGTCGTGCCGGACGTCAACGAGCAATGGAACATCATCGCCAATAACCTCGCCGCCCTCGATACGCTCATGGATCGCACGGTGAAGGTGGAGGAGGGTCGTTTGGCTGGCTATCTGTCGAACCCGATGCTCACCAATCCCGCCTTGATGCTCGATCCGCTGGAAGAAAAGCTCAAGCACCAGCGCGAGACCCTGTTGAATTCCATGATTCGTCTCGTGGATTACGACACCTCGAGCATCGAATCCAGCGTTGCCACCCTCACCGCACTGAGCCCTCAGTCCACGCTTGACCGCGGTTACGCGATTGCGCAGACAGCGCAGGGTCATGTCATCACCGATCCCACGTCCGTGGCGGATGGCGAGGAAGTGACGGTCATTGTCAGTCACGGCGTCATGACAGCCACAAAAACAGCGGCAAGCGTGAGGCAATGACAGGCTTGGCCGAGTGAATCGGCCTGTGCTCGTGGCGAGACGCCTGTGCCTTTGACGAAAGGCAAAACCGCACAATCACCCCACACGATTGCGAAAACCACAACTGCTAACAAACCACAACAGCACAACCACAACAAAGGAGACATCATGGCAGATGAAACTACGCAGGCCAAGGCGACTGAAACCACAGACGCCACTGAAACCACAGGCGCCACGGCTGACGCCAACACGGCACAGACGGCGTTCGGCTCGGCGACGATGAAAGGAATGACCGACGAGGAACGCGCCCGTGTGGCGACAATGAGCTACGAGGAGGCACGTGACCAGCTCACCGCCATCGTCGCCAAGCTGCAGCACGGCGGCCTGTCGCTTGAGGATTCGCTGCGCTATTGGCAGATTGGCGAGGCATTGGCGGCACGCGCTCAGTCGCTGCTCCAGGAGGTGCGCTCGCAGTTGGATGCCGCTCGTGAACGCCAGCAGTCCGGCGTGGAGCACGCAGGCACGCAGCTCAACTGAAACAGGCAACAGGACTGAAAGAGGGGTGGGCGTGGTCCCTATAAGGATCACGCCCACCCCTCATGCGTTTCGCGCATTCTTCCGCGCGCATATGCGAGAGAGCCGACCGCTGCCGGTGCAGCTGCACCGATTCAACGATCATTGACCGCGACAGCGTGTTTCACTTCGTCGTTTCGCTGCTTGGCTCGATTGTGGCGAGCACCGCCTTGTGGTCCGTGCCTGCGATCTTCATTGTCGTTGCATCGCCTACATGCACGCCTTGGTTGACGAGGATGTGGTCAAGGGACGCCATGGAGGGTATGACGGCTCCATCTGACGGCCAGGTGAACTGCATTCCGGTGCGTGTGACTCGCGCGGCGTCGCGGAATCCCGCATCGAGCGTGCGCTGCAGATGCTTTTGGCTGGTGGTGGCGTTGAAATCGCCCATGAGCACATAGGCGGTGTCTGACACCGCGTTGTGCGACGCCCAGCCACTTATTTCGTTGAGCGAAGCTCCCCACTGGTCCGAGCTCCCGCTGCTTGCCTTCACCGTGTTGACGTTGATGAAGCGAATCGTGGTGCCTTTGAAGGTGACGCTGGCGGTGGGGTATTGCTGGCCGTTTGACGTCGTGATGGAAGAAGCGGAGGGGTCTCCCAGCGTGGCCATAGTGAAAATCACGTTGATGTTGCCCATCGAGTCCGCCGCGGATTGAATGAGATTGGGCAAGTACTTGTCCAATCCGGCGCTTTGAAGCTGCGTGATGAAACTTTCGGTGGCGTCTTGCAAGGCGAGAACCTCCACCCGTCGGTCCGCCACGGTATCGACTATCTGGTTGGGGTCGGCCAGTCCACCCTTGACGTTGAGCGTCATGATGCGGGCGCATTGGTCGTCGGTGCTCGCCAGCTTGCTGGTTTTGATTCCGTCTTTGAGCTGGGGGTCGTTGGAATCGGCAGTTGCCATGTCCGCCATGATCTCACGGGTGCCGGGCGAAAGCTCGGTATCAGCATGGCCCAGATACGGTATGATCGCCAGTCCTTGGGCGACCATGCACAGGGCAAGGACCACAAGCGCCACGCCTCGGCGTGAAAAAATCGCAATCGCGGCGGTGATGACAATGAGCGCGATGAACCATGGGGACAGCGCGCTGATGGTGGGCATGAGCGGCAGCGTCTCCCATGAATACGGTGTCCACCACGTGGCGGTGCCCAGTATGCAGATGGCGCATAGAAATCCCAAGAACAACTTGATCCCAAGATGCTTGGACTGCATGTTTTCTCTCTTTCTTCCGGTTCACAGTCTTCCGGTTCACAGTTCTTCACGTTCGATGCCGGGGAAGCCTGTCTGTGACAACATCGTGATGACATCTCAGCGCCGTCCCGTCATCGGGATGTTGCTTGGTGCCATTCGCTGGTTCCATGATATTCCATCGAAGGGTCCGATTGGATGAATTGCCGCTTCGTTGTGCAATGGCGGGTTCGCGCTGGGCGTAGCGTGGTTGGCGTCATGGAATACTCTTGAGATACAGGCACCGAGCCGCCAGCCGAGGAGCAGGCGGTTCGCTTGCGCGGCTCTGATTCTGATCCGCGCGCCGCCATGCCGCCGCATCACCGCGTCCATCCGTGTCGCAGTATCCATCCATGTCGCAGCATCGTTGAGAAGAAGGAACCACATGCCACGTCTGTCCCAGCAGCACATTTTGCGCACGTCAACAGCCCGCTTCGGGCGTGCCCTCGCCGCAATCCTCGCGGCAATCCTTGCCGTTGTGCCCTTGACGGCGTGCTCGGCCAAGAAGTCGAGCGGTTCCTCCGTCAGCTCCGACGCTATCATCACCGTCAATTCAGTTGAGCCCACGACCGAGCTGCTTCCCGGTAACATCGCCGACACTGCGGGTTGGAAGATCGTTACGCAGGTGTTTGATGGCCTCGTGACCTTCTCGGACACGGGCGGTCTCGAATATGACGATGCCGAGTCCATCACTCCCAATGACGACGCCACGCAATACACAATCAAGCTTAAAAGCGGCCGCGCATTCTCGAACGGCGAGGCGGTGACCGCCGAAAGCTACGCGCGCGCATGGTCCTATGCCGCCAATGCGGCGAACGGGCAGCTTGGCGCTGCCATCTTCGCCACGATCAAAGGCTATGACGACGTGCAGAACGCCAAGGGGGATCCCAACGCCCAGCTTTCAGGACTCAAGGTCATCGATGACACGACGCTGCAGGTGACTCTCAAGCAGCCGGATTCCTCATTCCCCTACAAGGTCGGCGACGTGGCGTTCCTGCCGTTGCCATCCGTGGCGTATTCCGATATGGACGCCTTCGGCAAGGCGCCGATTGGCAACGGCCCGTATGTGCTGCAGTCCTGGACCCCCGACCAGAGCATTGAATTGCGCCGCAACGATTCGTATGCCGGTCCCCGCAACGCACAGAACGGCGGCATCAGCTTCCGCGTGTATTCCGATCTCAACTCCGCCTACGCGGATCTGCAATCAGGCAACCTTGACGTGCTTGACCAGATTCCCACCTCCGCACTGAGCACGTATCAGACTGATTCGACCATCAATGCGTTCACGCAGAAGGGACCGGCGTTCAAGTCGATCACCATCCCGCAGAACCTGGAGCATTTCAGCGGGCAGGAGGGTGCGCTGCGCCGTGAGGCCATCAGCATGGCGATCGATCGCTCGTCCATCACGTCCAAGGTGCTGTATGGAAGCGCCACCCCCGCCACTGACTTCCTGGCGCCCACGATCGCCGGGTACTCCGACAAGATTGACACGAACGGCGTGCTCAGCTACAACCCTGATAAAGCCAAGGAACTGTGGGCGAAGGCGAATGAGATTTCGCCATGGAGCGGCACGTTCCGCATCGCTTACAACGCGGACGGCGACAATAAGCAGTGGGTGGATGCCGTTGCCAATTCCATCAAGAACGCGCTGGACATCGATGCGCAGGGCGACAGCATCGCCACGAGCAAGGACTTCAGCACGCAGGTCAACCAGCGCACGATCGGCGCGGCGTTCCGCTCGGGCATCCAATCCGATTACCCGCATCCCGAAGGCTACTTGGTGCAAGGCTATGATTCCGCGTACGCCGACGGCAAGGGACTGAACAACGGCGATTACAAGAGCGAGAAGTTCGACGACTACATGAACCAGGCCGCCAAACAAACCGACCTTGACGAGGCGACGAAGACATACCAGCAGGCCGAGAAGCTGCTGCTCACCGACCTTCCGGTGATCCCGTTGTGGTATGCGAACGTCAACGCCGGTGCAAGCCTGCAGATGCAGGACGTCGTGTTCAACTACATGGGACTGCTGTCGTACTATCAGCTGACGAAGCACTGATCGGGGCAGCGCCCGCTTTACGTCTTTGCTGTGCGCTGTTGCTGTGCGCCCCTTGCCGCCTGTGCGCTGCAAGGGGCGCACGGCGTGCATGGCGCGAATAGTGAGCAGGGTGGAAGCATCGCAACCCGCGACAATTACGTTGTCAGGTGAATCGCGCCACCGGACGTTGCCGTCTGCTCTCACGTGGGCAGGGCGATGGGTAGACTGCACTACAGACTGCACGCATTGCGTATATCGAATTGCGCATCAGGACGCATAGAGCAATGCTTCACCATCGTTTGGTACCGCTTGAACAACGCTTGATTCGGTTTGTGATGCTCCAGGAGGAGGAACCTGTGACGGATTCGTTTGCGACGAATGAGATGGAAGCGAAGGAAGACACGGCGCGCCCGCGCATCCGCATCGGCTTCGATGTGGGCTCTACCACGGTCAAGGCCGTGGTACTCGACATGGACGCGCCCAAGCCCCAAGCTCCCGCCGAGCCGCTCACCGAGGATGACGCCCGCGTGCTGTTCAGCGACTACCGCCGCCATCACGCGAATGTGCGCGCCACCGCGGAAGGCTTGCTCACCGACATCAAGAAAGTGCTCGAAGACCGTGGCTTCGCCAACGTGCCGGTGCGCCTCACCATCACCGGTTCCGGCGGCCTTGGCCTGGCAGATGGCCTGGGGGTTCCCTTCGTACAGGAGGTCATCGCCGAGACGGACGCCATTAACGACGCTTACCCTCAGGCGGATGTCATCATTGAGCTGGGCGGCGAGGATGCGAAGATCACGTACCTTAAGCCCACCCCCGAGCAGCGCATGAACGGTTCGTGCGCAGGCGGCACCGGCGCGTTCATCGACCAGATGGCCACGCTGCTGGGCACGGACGCCCAAGGCCTCAACGACATGGCGAAGCAGCACACGACCCTGTATCCGATCGCCTCCCGGTGCGGTGTGTTCGCCAAGTCCGACCTCCAGCCGCTCATCAACGATGGCGCGGCCAAGCCGGACCTCGCTGCATCCATCTTCCAAGCCGTCTCCACCCAGACCATCGCTGGATTGGCATGCGGCAGGCCGGTCAAAGGCACCGTCGTGTTTCTCGGCGGCCCGCTGTTTTTCATGAGCGAGCTGCGCGAAGCTTTCCACCGCACGTTGGAAGACAAGGTGGATACGTACATCACCCCGGAGAACGCACACCTGTATGTCGCGTATGGAGCGGCGATCGTAAGCGACGACGAGCTCGAGCTTGACGCGCATGACGAAGCGCTCCCCGATGAATCACGCGGCGTGGAGCATGACGGGACGGATGAATCCGCCGCCGGACCCGATGCCGACACTGCCAGTGCCGTTTCCGCGCAGGAGGGGAGCGGCGACGCCCCCAATCGCATGATTGCATCCACCATCGAACAGCTGCTGGAGCGGCTTGACACGCTCAAGTCCCAGCCCTCGGCGAACAAGACGATGCGCCCGCTGTTCAAGGACGACGCCGAACGCCGTGAATTCAACGACCGCCATCATCGCGAGCTCATCGCCCAGCGCACGATGGAGGACGCCCACGGACCGTTGTTCTTGGGCATCGACGCAGGTTCGACGACCATCAAGGCCACGCTCGTCAACGACGACCGCGACATCGTGTGGTCCAGCTACGGCACGAACCAAGGCAGCCCTCTGCTCGCCGCCGCGCAGATCGTCAAGAAGATCGAAGCCCAGCTGCCCGACGACGCTTACATCGCGCGTTCCTGCGCCACCGGTTACGGCGAGGGGCTCATCAAAGCCGGCCTGCACGTGGACGAAGGCGTGGTCGAGACAATGGCGCATTACCGTGGCGCCGAGCTCGTCAGCCCCGGTGTTACCTCCGTCATCGACATCGGCGGGCAGGACATGAAATACCTCGCCATCAACGACGGCGTTATCGAATCCATCTCCGTCAACGAAGCGTGCTCCTCCGGCTGCGGCTCGTTCCTGCAGACCTTCGCCACGAGCATGGACCTGAGCATCGAGGACTTCACCAAGGCGGCGCTCGCCTCCACGCACCCAGTGGATCTGGGTTCGCGTTGCACCGTGTTCATGAACTCCTCCGTCAAGCAAGCGCAGAAGGAAGGCGCGTCCATCGAAGACATCGCCGCCGGCCTGTGCTACTCCGTGGTGCGCAACGCGCTGTACAAGGTCATCAAGCTGCGCGACGCCGGCGATCTGGGCAGCACCATCGTGGTGCAGGGCGGCACATTCCTCAACGATGCCGTGCTGCGCGCATTCGAACTGCTCACGGACCGCAAGGTCACCCGCCCCAACATTGCAGGCCTCATGGGTGCTTACGGTGCGGCGCTGACCGCCCGCATGCATTACGAAGACGGCAACACGAGCACGCTGCTGCATGGCGATGCACTCGACCACCTGAGCATGACGACGTCCCGTGACCAGTGCAAGCTGTGCCAGAACCATTGCAAGCTCACGATCACGACGTTCCAGGATGGTTCGCGCTACGTGACCGGCAACCGTTGCGAACGCGGCGGCGACCGCACGAAGAAGAAGTCGCCGCTGCCCAACCTGTACGACTACAAGTACCGCCGCGCCTTCGCATACCGTCGCCTCACCGAGAAAGCCGCCACGCGCGGCGAGATCGGCATTCCGCGTGTGCTCAACATGTATGAGAACTACCCGTTCTGGTTCACGCTGCTCACGACGCTGGGATTCCGCGTGGGGCTGTCCGGCAGGTCGAACCATGAGCTGTTCGAAAAAGGCATCGATTCCATCGCCTCCGAAAACATCTGCTACCCGGCGAAGCTCGCCCACGGCCATATCCAGGATCTGCTCGACAAGGGCTACCAGACGATCTTCTATCCGTGCGTGCACTTCGAGGACCTCGACGTGCAAGGCATGGACAACCGCTTCAACTGCCCGATCGTCGCCAACTACCCGGGCGTGATCGGCGCGAACATGGCGCAGCTGCACCAGCCTGGCATCCGCTACATGCACCCGTACTTCAACCTCGCCAACCATAAGCTCATGGTCGACCGCATCGTCGAGGAATTCGCATGGGCGAACGTGACCCGCGAGGAAGCACAGCAAGCCGTCGACGCCGCTTACAAAGAAGACAAGATCTTCAAGCACGACGTGCAGCAGGAGGGCCTGCGCGCCCTGGCATACATGAAGGAGCACAACCTGCGCGGCATCGTGCTCGCCGGACGCCCCTACCATGTCGATCCGGAAATCAACCACGGCATTCCCGAAGCCATCACGTCGCTGGGCATGGTCGTGCTCTCGGAGGACGCCGTCTCGTGGCTGGAGCCCGGGCGCAAGCTCAACCTCACGCCGTTCATCGGCAAGGACGAGGTGCGCCCCGGATCCAAGGATGCCGGCGGCTTCCGCAAGGTGGACGACGGATTCAACCCCTATGTGAGCGGGGCGATGTCACCGGTGAGGCGCGTCGTGGACGCCACGGGCACAAGCCATGCCAGCAGCCAGGAAGTGTACTTCGACGGCAGGGGAGACGTGGAGGAACCCCTGCGTGTGCGCAACCAGTGGGCGTATCATGCGCGCCTGTATGCCGCCGCGCGTTTCGTCTCCGAATACCCCGGCCTCGAACTGGTGCAGCTCAATTCCTTCGGCTGCGGCCTCGACGCCATCACCACCGATCAGGTGCAGGAGGTGCTCGCCGAGAAGGACGACGTGTACACCGTGCTCAAGATCGATGAAGTGAGCAATCTGGGGGCCGCGAAGATCCGCCTGCGCTCGCTCAAGGCCGCCATCGAGGAACGCGAGGCCGAGTCTCGGCGCGAGGCCGCAGCAGCAGGGTCTGCGCAGGCTTCTGCACAGTCTCTTGCACAAAGTGCCGCGCAGGCGTCCGCACAGGCTTCACAGGATGCTGCACAGACGTCCGCAAGGAACGCCGCGGTGTTCCGCCGCACGGGCACGGTGCGCATAGGCGACAGAATCGTGTCGCGCGCGCAGGCGGACCAAGCCGCTCGCGAAGCCGCGCAGGCCGCGCCGAACGCAGTGTCCCGCGCCGCCATCGAGGCGAACATGGGCATCGGATCGGATTCCTCGGATTCGCGCATGTCGTCGCGACTGTCGAAATACGCCCATAAGGTCGCCTTCACCAAGCAGATGAAGAAGGATTACACGATCGTGGGCCCGCAGATGAGCCCGTTCCACTTCGAACTGCTCGAAGCTGTCTTCCGCTCCGGCGGTTACAAGACGGACATTCTGCGCCATGCATCGCACGCCGACATCGAATGTGGCCTGAAATACGTCAACAACGACGCGTGCTACCCGTCGATCATCGTCATCGGTCAGCTCGTCAACGCAATCGTGCAAGGCACATACGACCCTGACCACACGGCGCTTGTCATTACCCAGACCGGCGGCATGTGCCGCGCCACGAACTACTTCGGACTCATCCGCAAGGCGCTCGTGGATGCCGGATACCCGCAGGTGCCGGTCATCGCACTGTCGACGCAGGGCATAGAATCCAACCCCGGCTTCCAGATCACGCTGCCGCTCGTGCACCGCGCCGCCAAGGCCCTGATACTGGGCGACGTGCTGCTCAAATGCGTCAACCGCGTGCGACCTTACGAGCAGACCCGCGGTTCGGCAAACGAGCTGCATCGCAAGTGGAACATCGTGATCCGCGAAACCATCGAGCACCATGGTCACACCGAGCATGGCAAGGAATGGTTCGGCCACGGCACCTACCACTACGACCGTCTTGTGCACGACATTGTGCGCAGCTTCGACACGCTTCCCTTGCGCGACATCCCCCGCAAGCCACGCGTGGGCGTCGTCGGCGAGATCCTCGTCAAATACCATCCGGATGCCAACAACCACGTGGTGGATGTCATCGAATCCCAAGGATGCGAGGCCGTGGTGCCCGGCATGATGGAATTCATGACGCAGAACTTCTACACCACCGATTGGAACAAGCACACCCTGGGAACCGGCGGCAACCGCTTCGGCAAAGGCGTGCTGCGTTGGTGCGTGGAGAAATACGAGAAGCCGATGAACGACGCCTTCGCCGCATCGGAACGCTTCGAGCCCGACATGCCGCTGCCTGAGCTCATCAAACGCGCCCAGCAGGTCACGTCGCTCGGCGTGCAGGCGGGCGAAGGATGGCTGCTCACCGGTGAGATCATCGAACTCATCGAATCCGGCGCGCCCAACATCGTGTGCGCGCAGCCGTTCGCATGCCTGCCCAACCATGTGACGGGACGCGGCATGTTCCACGAGATTCGGCGCCAGCACCCCAATGCCAACATCGTGTCGATCGATTACGACCCGGGTTCGTCCGAAGCGAACCAGCTCAACCGCATCAAGCTCATGATTGCCGCCGCCAAGAAGATGCATGCCGCCGGGCTTGATACCCGTGAGGCCTCCGCCCGCGCCGCCGAGGCGGTGGAGGACGGCAAGAGCGCCGGCGAAGCCCTGCGCGAGGCCGTGCGTCCCGTCGCCTAAGCGCAATGCGCGTATAGGTCCAAACGCCTATAAACACCCTATGAACAAAGCGGGCTGGTGCATGCACACCAGCCCGCTTTGTTCAACGCCTGTGGTCGCCGCGACTCACTTGCACGGGCGGGTGAGGGGCTGCCAAGGGTCGATGTGCACCGGCTCGGTCTCAAGCGCCGCACGGGTGGCGTCGTCAAGGTATTCCTTGCGCACCACAAGCTCCGTCACATAGCGGTCGAACCACTGCGCCGACGCGACAAAATAGCCATCCTTGCCGCTATCCTTGCCCCAGCTGTTTTCGATCTTCCAACGGTTCGGCACACCATGGGCGTCCAGGTTCACGCCGGTGAGGGTCATCGCATGGTTCGACTCAGCGTCGCGGTACTCGATTGCCTGCGCCTTGTCATAATGCATCGTGACGCCGAACAGCTCATCCACGCGCACCGTCGCCGGGTCGAACACGCCGGCGCCACGCAGCGCATATTGCATGCAGTCGCAAGCGAACCACAGCGGATGCCCAGCCTGCAGCTGACGCACGGCGGCGTCGCGCAGCGTGTCCATCGGCACGTTCACGAACGTCATCTGGTCGGTGCCCGCCACGTTGGTGGTCCAGTCAATCGCATAGCGCTTCCAATACGGCGTGCGTTCCATCGGCGCATTGCACAGCGTCACGAAGTCGTCGAGCTCCACCGGCACGTACTTGTGCATGAATTCCAGCGGCGTGATGGATGCCTCGTGGATCTGCCGGTGCGAATTTGTGCCGTTGTAGTTGTCGGTGCCGTCCTTGGGACTTGCGGCCTTGCAATCCTTGCCGTCGCAATTCTTGCACTCACGGTCCGTCGAATCATCGCCAGCGTCATCCTTGGTGCGCGCCAGGAACTCGAAGCTGCGGGGAGGCTCGCCCAGGCTGATGGCCGTCACGCGATACACGGTCTTCATGCAGTCATCCTTGTAGGCGCGCAGCTCGTCCAGGCTTGCGCCGGCGGCATGGCGTGCGCGCATCGTCGCCGCGAAGTCGCGCAGCATCGTGTTGAGGTATTGCACGAAGGCATCGGAATCCTTCGTATTGGCGTTCTCCGGGTAGGCGCTCGCCGGAACAAGGCCGTATTTGCCAGCGAGGTTGGTGAACATCTGCCACCAGCCGCCATCGTCGACGGGACCCTCGTTGATGGCTTGGAACGTGCGGCTGTCGGTGGGTTCGTCGAGCGTGGCCAGCACGTTGGCCAGATAGACGTTCGCTTTCTCGATTTTGTCCCAGAAAAACAGGTAGGCTTCGGAGAACTCGAAGTCGTCGAGGTTCCACCGGTGCATGAGTTCGTAGCGCAGCGTGTTGAGCGAGGCGAACATCCAGCAGCGGCCGGAGCGGCGCTGGTTCGTGATGCTTCCCTGCGACAGTTCGATGGAGAAGTCGCGGGGGAGGGCGCGCGCCCCGGCATAGCTGGTGGCGGCGGCGAGCACGCCTGCGCTGGTGGCTGCGTTTGCCGCCACGCGGTTGGCTCGGTCGGCGCGAAAATCCTGGGAGAATGCCGCGATGGCCGATGTCGTGATGGCTGTGTCGTTGGTGCGATTCGTGTTGCTGGCGTCGTGGGGGCTGGTGGAACGGGCGTTGTCTGTCGTTGATTCCTGTGTCGTTGATTCCTGTGTCATCGATTCCTCTTTCATGGGTGTGTGAGTCGGCACGCGATGGGCGCATGCGGTGATGTTTCCTATCCTACGTATCCCCAATGTTCACCTGTGGATGGAACCGCTGACATCGCTATGGGGTGGGCGGTGGTAATATGACGGCAGCAAGACAGCGATCCGCCATCAACGGGGAGTCTCCGGAAGAACGGGCAGCGCGTCACGCGGCGGAAACCGCGGTGCGCAGCCTCATTAGAACCGGCGGGAGGGGCCCGCACAGCCCTGTTCAAGAGGCCATGTCGTGAATGCCGCCGAAAGGCGGGCGCAGGGCGTGGCAAGCGAGGTGGTACCGCGGTGCCGTCAGACATCGTCCTCGTAGCGCCTCAGGCGGCATCGTCTGAGGTAAACCGGCTATGAGGAGAAATATGAGCGACACTTCGCGCGTGTATCCCAAGGCGGTCGTGGATGGTTCCGAAGAGACCGTCACGCCCAATCCCAATTTCCCTGACATGGAAGAGAAGGTCCTGAATTATTGGGATAAGGACAACACCTTCCAAAAGTCCATCGACGAACGCCCCTCCGGCGATCATTCGGGCAATGAATTCGTCTTCTTCGACGGCCCGCCTTTCGCCAACGGCCTGCCGCACTACGGCCATCTGCTTACCGGTTACGCCAAGGACGTGATTCCGCGCTACCAGACGATGAAGGGCCATCGCGTCAACCGCGTGTTCGGCTGGGACACGCACGGCCTGCCCGCCGAGCTCGAAGCGCAGAAGGAACTGGGCATCGAGTCCGTTGACCAAATCGAGCAGATGGGCATCGCCAAGTTCAACGACGCGTGCCGCGCATCCGTGCTCAAGTACACGAACGAATGGCGTGCCTACGTGCACCGTCAGGCACGCTGGGTGGACTTCGACCACGGCTACAAGACGCTCAACATCCCGTACATGGAGTCCGTGATGTGGGCGTTCAAGACGCTGTACGACAAGGGCCTCGCATATCAGGGCTACCGTGTGCTGCCATACTGCCCCAAGGATCGCACGCCGCTGTCGGCGCACGAGCTGCGCATGGACGCCGACGTCTACCAGGACCGTCAGGACATGTCGCTCGCCGTCGCTGTGAAGCTGTGCAACGAGGACGCGTACGTCGTGTTCTGGACGACCACGCCGTGGACCGTCCCGTCCAACCTCGCGATGGTCGTCGGCGCGGACATCGACTACGTGGAAGTACAGCCGACCGAAGGCGCGTTCGCTGGCAAGAAGCTGTATCTGGCCAAGGATCTGCTCGGCTCGTTCACCAAGGAGCTGGGCGACGACTATGAGACCGTGCGCGAGCTCAAGGGCGCGCAGATGGCCGGCTGGCGTTACTGGCCGGTGTTCCCGTATTTCGCGGATGAGAACGGCAATCCGAAGGACGGCACCCCCGGCCCCGAGGCATTCCAGATTTTCACCGCCGACTATGTCGACACCGCCGAAGGCACGGGCATCGTCCACCAGGCTCCTTACGGCGAGGACGATATGAACACCCTGCAGTCCAAGGGCATCAAGAGCACCGACGTGCTCGACGAAGGCTGCGTGTTCACCTCCCTCGTGCCTGATTACGAAGGACTGTATGTCTTCGACGCCAACAAGCCGATCCTGCGCGACCTGCGCAACAGCACCGGCCCGCTCGCCGCAGTCCCCGAGGAACGCCGCTCACTGCTCTTCCAAGAGAAGAGCTACGTGCACTCCTACCCGCACTGCTGGCGTTGCGGCACCCCGCTCATCTACAAGCCGGTGAGCTCGTGGTTCGTCTCCGTCACCAAGATCAAGCCGCGCCTTCTCGAGCTCAACCAGCAGATCAACTGGATCCCCGAGAACGTCAAGGACGGCCAGTTCGGCAAGTGGCTCGCCAATGCGCGCGACTGGTCGATCTCCCGCAACCGTTTCTGGGGCAGCCCGATCCCGGTGTGGGTGAGCGACGACCCGAAGTATCCGCGCGTGGACGTGTATGGATCGCTGGAGGAGCTCAAGGCTGACTTCGGCGACTACCCGCGTGATGACAAGGGCGAGATCAACATGCACCGTCCGTGGATCGACAACCTCGTGCGCGTCAATCCAGACGATCCGACCGGCAAGAGCCACATGCACCGCATCAGCGATGTGCTCGACTGCTGGTTTGAATCCGGCTCCATGCCTTTTGCACAATGCCATTACCCCTTCGAAAACAAGGAATGGTTCGAGACGCACTTCCCGTGCGACTACATTGTGGAATACATCGGCCAGACCCGCGGCTGGTTCTATCTGCTGCACGTGATGGCCACCGCGCTGTTCGACAAGCCCGCCTTCAAGAACGTCATCTGCCACGGCATCGTGCTGGGCTCCGACGGGCAGAAGATGAGCAAGCACCTGCGCAACTACCCGGATGTCAACGGCGTGTTCAACAAGTTCGGTTCCGACGCCATGCGCTGGTTCCTCATGAGCTCGCCGATCCTGCGCGGTGGCAACCTCATTGTCACGTCCGAGGGAATCCGCGACACCGTGCGCCAGGTCATGCTGCCGCTGTGGAGCTCGTACTACTTCTTCACGCTGTATGCGAACGCCGCCGGATACGACGCACGCCACGTCAAGCCTGAAGAGGTCGCCGGCATGCCGCGCATGGACCGCTATCTGCTCGCCCGCACGCGCAAGCTTGTGCTCGGCGTCGAGAAGGATCTTGACGAATTCGCCATCTCCGATGCCTGCGGTGAGGTCAGTGACTTCATCGACACGCTGACGAATTGGTACATCCGCAACAACCGTGACCGTTTCGCCGCCAAGGATGAGAACGCACTCAACACGCTGTACACCGCGCTGGAAGTGCTTGGCCGCGTCATCGCGCCGCTCGCCCCGATGGAAGCCGAATCCATGTGGAGGGGCTTGACGGGCGGGGAGTCCGTGCATCTGGCGGATTGGCCGTTCCTCACCGAGGATGGCGGTGACCCGGATGCCGCCGCGACTGAACTGGGCGAGACGCTCGTCGCCGACGATGCGCTCGTGGCAGCGATGGAGAAGGTGCGCGAGATCGTCTCCGCCACGCTCAGCCTGCGCAAGGCCGAGAAGATTCGCGTGCGCCAGCCCCTGCGTCTGCTCACCGTGGTCGCCGAGGACATCGACGCCGTGGAACCGTATGAAGAGACGCTCAAGGTCGAACTTAACGTGAAGAACGTGGAGTTCACCACGCTCGAGGATGCTGACGAGCATGGCCTGCGCGTCGTGCACGAGCTGCGCGTCAACGCACGCGCCGCCGGTCCGCGCCTGGGCAAGCAGGTGCAGTTCGCCATCAAGGCGTCCAAGTCCGGTGCATGGCACCAGGCGGCAGATGGCGCCGTCGTGTGCGAAGGCCCGAACGGTGACATCCCGCTGCAGGAGGGTGAATACGAGCTCATCAACCGTGTGGAGGAAAAGAACGCCTCCAGCACGGATGATGTGGTGTCCGCATCCCTGCCCACTGGTGGCTTCGTGCTCCTTGACAAGGCGCTTGACGCCGGCCTCGAGGCCGAGGGCTATGCCCGTGACGTGATTCGCGCCACGCAGGACGCCCGCAAGGACGCCGGTCTGCAAATCACCGACCGCATTGCGCTTACCGTGCACGTGCCCGCTGCGGCGGATGCTGCCAAGGTCGAGCAGTTCAAGGACCTCGTGACAGGCGACACCCTTGCCGACTCCGTCACGGTTGTCGCTGACGGCGCCGACGAGATCGCAGTCGACGTGACCAAAGCCTGACTGATGCGGCGCTGAAACCGTCAGTTATGCCATTGCAGCCTCATCCCTTGACGGGATGGGGCTGCAACTTTATGGCTGGCTATGGCTGTCTGTGACTGCGGTTGCGATTGGCTGTGCTGCGGTCAGGCGAGCACGGCAGCGGCCTGGGCGCCGGTCATGCCCTCGGTCACACCCGCCTTCTTGGCGGCTTCGGTGCAGCCCTTGATCGGGTTGGCGAGCACCGCGGCGAAATCAGCGCCGCCCACGAGCACCGCTGCATCGCCGAACTTCTCGGCGGCGGCGAGATTGAGATAGCCGCACATGAGGTAGCCCTTGCTGCCCTGCACGATGATCATGTTCGGATGGCCGTCGCCGCCGGGAGCAACAATCATCGTGCCCTGCACGGCTTTGCCTTCTGTTTCAAGCTGCTCGATCTGGATCATGAATCCTCCCTGATTCTGCGTATGTCTGCGTTGTCTGTGTATGTGATGTGTGGTGCGCCACGTGGCGTCGCGATGTGTGATATGACTGCTCGGTCACGCTGTCGCGACGTGACTGCGGAATCATGACTGCGGAGTCGCGATTCCATGCGCCCTTCTATTGTGATACCACACTGCAGGTCATGCCGTGCGTTTCGCTTCCACACTCCGGTGCCCCGGATGTCCCGCGGGGCGGAATCAGGCGCTGCATGACTGATGGGCACAGGCGCGGCAGATGTGTGTCGCATACAACAGTTGTATATGAGTCATATTATTGTGGTCCGCGGATAGAAAAGTCGATCTCCCCGGGAATGAATGGGGCTGCTCGTAACTGCCTGTGTATGCTCGTGCCTGCCTATGTCTGCTTGTGGTTCACGGTAGGGCAGTGGCAGACGGTGGCGGACATGGTGGACAGCAGTGGGTGTGCGGAAAGAAGCGGCGGCGTGAAGATACAGAGTCCGGTATTGCAAATGCAGGCGCTCAACAGACGCATCATGAGATACCTGCATCAGACGTTGCCTGACTGTGTGCGCGGCGCCACCGGCGGCAATGTGCGGGTGCTGATATTCCTTGCACATCACAGTGATCGCGACATCTACCAGCGCGATATCGAAAAAGCATTCGGCATCACCCGTTCCACCGCCTCGCGCGAGTTGACGCTGCTGGAAAGCAATGGAATGATTGCCAGGCTTCCCGTGGAGCATGATGCGCGACTCAAGCGACTGGTGCTGACAGCGCGCGGCCGTGATGCGGTGAGCTATCTCGACGCCCACGGCGAGGAGATGGAATCGCATCTGTTCGAGGGATTCACTCCGGAGCAGATCGACCAATTCACACAGTTCATCCACCGCATGCGCGCGAACATCGAGCGCGCGATGCCGACGGATGCAGCCTCCGTTGATCCGGCTGGCGGCTCCGGTGGCGGTTTCGGTGAAGGCGCTGCGTGCCAAGCAGGTGCAGGCACCGGCATGGACGGTGGCAGTGCAGACGACAATCACACCAATGACGAAGGATTGATGGAAGGAGCACAAGAGTGAGCGCACGAAACGACGCGGCACGCACGATTGACAACAAGCCAACCGCACGGAACGCTGCATCCGGCGAATCCGCGGCACGAGCCGCGATGGCGCTTGTCGCGGCCGATCAAGAAAAACGCGATAGCGAGCTTGCCAAGCCCACCCACGTCATACGGACGCTGGGGCATAGCTTGCGCGAATACAAGAAGGAAAGCCTGCTCACGCCGGCGACGGTGATGGTCGAAGCCATCCTTGAGATGATCATCCCCACAATCATGGCGCTGCTCATCGATCGTGGCATCACCGGCGGATCCATGCCGAAGGTGTGGCAGTACGGTGCGATTCTGCTCGTGTGCGCCATCATCTCCGCCATAGCCGGCACTCTCGCCGGTCGTTACGCGGCAGTGGCGTCCGCAGGCTTCGCCAAGAACCTGCGCCATGACGTCTTCAAAAAGGTGCAGGGCTTCAGTTTCACGAACATCGACCGGTTCTCCACGGGTTCCATCATCACACGGTGCACCACGGATATCACGAACCTGCAGAACTCCTACCAGATGCTTATCCGCGTGGGCGTGCGCGCCCCGATGCTGATCATCGTCGCATGGATCCTGAGCTTCCGCATCAGCCCCTCCATCTCCATGATCTTCCTCGTGGCCATCCCGATCTTGGGCGGCGGCCTCATTGCCATTGCCGCTTACGTGCATCCGATCTTCGAGCGCACGTTCCACCTGTACGATGCTTTGAATAACGACGTGGACGAGAACCTCCAGGGAATCCGCGTGGTGAAGTCCTACAACCGTGAGAATCATGAAATCGGCAAGTTCAGCCGCATCTCGCAGCTCATCTACAAGAACTTCGTAAAAGCGGAGCACACGCTGAGCTTCAACGCTCCGCTCATGGACGGCTGCATCTACACCACGCTGCTGCTCATCTCATGGCTGGGCGCCAAGCAGATCGTGGCGTCCGGCAACAATGCGGCGCTGGGCATGACGACCGGCGACCTGACGGCGCTCATCACCTACGCGCTGCAAATCATGATGGCACTGATGATGGTGTCAATGATCTTCGTCCTCATCATCATTTCGCAGGCTTCGGCGGAACGCGTCTGCCAGGTGCTGCAAGAGACCAGCACCGTCACGAACCCCGACAAGCCGCTCACCGAGGTGCCGGATGGTTCCATTGAATTCGACCATGTGACGTTCCGTTATTCCAAGACCGCTGAAAAACCGGTGTTGGATGACATCAACCTCACGATCCCCTCCGGAGCGGTCGTCGGCATCATTGGCGGCACCGGCTCGTCCAAATCCAGCCTTGTGCAGCTCATCCCGCGTCTGTATGACGTGACCGAAGGCTCTCTCAAGGTCGGCGGGCATGACGTGCGCGACTACGACCTGACGCTGCTGCGCGACCAAGTGGCGGTGGTGTTGCAGAAGAACGTGCTGTTCAGCGGCACGATCGCCGACAACTTGCGCTGGGGCAATCCGAACGCCACGGACGACGAAGTGCGCCGCGCCGCGCAGATCGCCCAGGCGGATGGATTCGTCCAGGAATTCCCCGACAAGTACGACACATGGATCGAGCAAGGCGGCACCAACGTGTCCGGCGGTCAGCGCCAGCGCCTGTGCATCGCACGCGCACTGCTCAAGAAGCCGAAGATCCTCATCCTCGATGACTCCACGAGCGCCGTCGACACAAAAACCGATTACCTGATCCGCCAAGGCCTGCGTCAAGACATCCCGCAGACGACGAAGATCATCATCGCCCAGCGTTTGAGCTCCGTGCAGGACGCCGACATGATCCTCATCATGAAGAACGGTGCGATCGCCGCCAAGGGCACTCATGACGAGCTGCTCCAGACCAGCGAGGAATACCGCGCGATCTATGAGCTGCAGACGAAGAACCATGCAGCCGCCATCGATGAATCCACTCAGGAAGGAGACGCACGATGAGCCAGACACCAGCAAAGAAACCGGCGAACGACCGTCCCGCGCCCGGCACCGCGAAACGGCTCATGGGCTACATCCTGCACTATCGCTGGCAGGTCGTGGTGATCTTGCTTGCGATCATCGTCATGGCTGTTTCCCAAGCATTTTCGATAGCATTCCTCCAGCAGCTCATCGACAAATACATCCTGCCGCTCGTGGGGCAAGCCAATCCGGACTGGCAGCCGCTGGCCCGGGCGATCACGCTGCTCGCCGTGCTGTATGTGGTGGGGACGTTCAGCATCTGGCTGTGGAACTGGATGGTCGTCAAAGTGGAGCAAGGCACGCTCAAGACGATTCGCGACGAGATGTTCGCCCATCAGCAGCGTCTGCCTATCCGCTACTTCGACACACACGAGCACGGCGATGTGATGAGCCGTTACACGAACGACACCGATACATTGCGCCAAGCCATCTCGCAGTCGATTCCGCAGATGCTTTCGTCTCTGATCAGCGCTTTCGCCTCCCTTGTGGCAATGCTCGCGCTTTCCGTGCCGTTCGGGCTGTTTTCGCTCGTGTTCGCCATCGTGCTGTTCGTGATGGTCAACAAGCTCGTCAAGCGCAGCGGCGCGCACTTCATGCGTCAGCAGAAGTCGTTGGGCGATGTCAACGGATTCGTCGAAGAGGCCGTCAACGGTCAGAAGGTCATCAAGGTCTTCAACCATGAGGATGCGACCGAACGCGAATTCGACAAAAAGAACGAAGAACTGTTCGATGCCTCCGCCCGCGCCAACACCTATGGCAACGTCATCATGCCGATCGTGAACAACATGGGCTACCTGCTGTATGTGATCATCGCTGTCGCGGGGGCGGCCGTGGGCATCGCCGGCGTGCCGAACCTCAGCTTCGGCGGCGTCGGCGTGATGACGCTGGGCACGATTGTGTCGCTGCTGACGTTGGTCAAGGGATTCCTCAACCCCCTGGGCCAGGTCTCCATGCAGTTCAACATGGTGCTCATGGCGCTTGCAGGCGCATCTCGCATCTTCGCGCTGATGGATGAGCCGGTGGAAACCGATGAAGGAACGGTGACGCTCGTCAACGTGGAACTGGGCGCCGACGGCCGCACGATGACCGAGACGGAACGCGAAACCGGCCATTGGGCGTGGAAGCGCGCCGCGGACGACGACGGCACGAGATCCCTCGCAGCGGCGTCCAAGCTCAGGGGGTCGGCGCGTGAAGTGGCGCTCAAGGCCAAGGAGCAGGCCGTCACGTCGCCGGACGGACGCTACACCCTGCTGCGCGGCGATGTGCGCTTCACCGACGTGACATTCAGCTACGTGCCAGGCAAGCCGGTGCTGCATGACATCACCTGGTTCGCCAAGCCGGGCCAGAAGATGGCCTTGGTGGGCGCCACTGGCGCGGGCAAGACGACGGTGACGAACCTCATCAACCGTTTCTATGACGTGCAGGAAGGCCAGATTCTGTATGACGGCATCGATGTGAAGAACATCCGCAAGCCTGATTTGCGCCGTTCGCTGGGCATTGTGCTGCAGGACGTGAACCTGTTCACCGGCACCGTGATGGACAACATTCGCTATGGACGGCTTGACGCGACGGACGAGGAGTGCATCGAGGCGGCGAAACTCACGAACGCCGACGGCTTCATTCGCATGCTGCCCAACGGCTACCAGACCGTGCTGTCCGGCGACGGCTCGGGATTGTCGCAAGGCCAGCGCCAGCTGATTTCCATCGCACGCGCTGCCGTCGCCGATCCGCCGTGCATGATCCTCGACGAGGCGACAAGCTCCATCGACACACGAACCGAGGAAGTCGTGCAGGCCGGCATGGACAACCTCATGAAGGGACGCACGGTGTTCGTCATCGCTCATCGCCTCTCCACGGTGCGCAACTCCGACGTAATCATGGTGCTCGACCATGGTCGCATCATCGAACGCGGCAACCACGACGAGCTCATCGCCCAGAAGGGTGAATACTACCAGCTCTACACTGGCGCGCTCGAACTCGAGTAAGGGACGGCACAACGATAAGGGCCTATCGCAGCAATCGCGCTGCGATGGGCCCTTTGTTTATGTGTTTTATGCCGCGTCGTGTCAGTGCATCACGCCATGTCAATGCGACGCGTTGCGTCAGTTGGCGTGCGCCAAGGATTGTCAGTTGGCATGCGCCATGGATTGCGCGCGAACCGTGAACCGTGCGCATGTGAGGTCCGACCGCCGGCTGGAATGGCCGATGAGCAGTTCAAATTCGCCAGGCTCGACAACGCGGTGCGCCTGCGCATCGACGATGCTGCAATCCCGCACCGGTATGTCGAACGACACGGTCGTCGATTCACCGGGCTGCAGCTCCACGCGTTTGAACGCCTTGAGCTCGCGATCCGCCCACGTGCAGGAGGTCACCAGGTCCGTGACATATGCCTGCACCACCTCGACACCCGGCCGGCTCCCGGTGTTTGTCAGCGCAATCGAGGCGTGGACGGTGTCGCAAGGGCCGAATGTGCCGTCTTGCGGGACATTGTTGATCACCGGCTCCCCATACTCGAACGTGGTGTACGACAGTCCCTCGCCGAATGCGAACGCCGGGTCCTGCGTCAGATCGGCATACCGGTTGCCATGCTGACCGCGTATCTGGTTGTAATACACAGGAAGCTGGCCTGCATGCCGGGGGAACGTGATGGGAAGCCGTCCGCTCGGATTCGTCAGTCCCAGTATGACCTCAGCAATAGCCTGTCCGCCTGTCATGCCCGGGCATGGCGCCCATAGCAGCGCCGACGTGCCGGCGGCGGCTGATTCATCCACAATCACCCCGTTGGTGCCGATCACGCAGGCGGGAAGCACCATCGGCTTGGAGCTCATGAGCACAACCACCAGTGGTTTGCCGGTTTCACGTGAAACACCGCACAGGGCTTCCAGCAGCGCGTTCTGTCCGCCTTGCAATTCCAGCGTTGCGGTGGATCGGGTTTCACCAATCATCTGGATGGTGTCTCCCACAACCGCCACCACAAGGTCGGAGCGCCGGGTTTTTTCCACGGCATCGTCAATCAGTGCCTGGTCAATCGCGGCAGACACGCCAATCTTCGGTCGCGGCTGGCCATCCGGGAACAATTCACCCGCGGGATCAGGCACCAAATCGATGATGTGTGCGCCACGCGAATACACGACTTCGCACTGCGGCGGTGCGAGTTGGGTGAATCCGTCAAGCACCGTGGTGATCATGTTGCGCGGCTGTCCGTGCGGCATCCAATTGACCTGGCCGGAATTGCCCGCCCAGTCGCCCAGCTGCGCCTGGGCGTCATCCGCGAGCGGGCCGATGACGGCGATGCGCTGGGCCTTGTGGGCGTCAAACGGCAGCGCGCCGTTGTTTTTCAACAGCACTATCGCCTCGCGCGTTGCCGCGAGGTTAAGCTGTTCGTGTTCGGCTGAACCGATGGAGGCGTTGATGCGCTCGCGATCGGGCAGACGCGGGTTTTCGAACAGTCCGAGGCGGAATTTCAAAGCGAGTATGCGCTTGACCGCGTTATCGATGAGCGCTTCATCGAGCAAGCCGGTTCGCACCGCCTCGAGAGCGCCTTCGTAAAACTGCGGTGTGGTCATGATCAGGTCGTTGCCGGCCTTGACCGCATCGGCGGCGGCGTGCGCATAGTCCGGCTTGACATGCTGCTCCCACACGGAACGGCCGACATTGTCCC
>CAYVHC010000006.1:0-47518 GCA_964451025.1 uncultured Bifidobacteriaceae bacterium | reverse complement strand
CCCGGCTACGAGGACCTGACGAACCTGTATCCGCACGACATCGACAAGGCCAAGCAGCTGCTCTCCGAAGCCGGCTACAGCGAATCCAATCCGCTCAAGCTCACCCTCACCTACGCCAACATCTATTCCACCGAAATCGGCGACCAACTCACCAGCCAGCTCGCTGACGCAGGCATCCAGCTGACGGTGAACCGCGTGGAATTCAGCGCATGGCTCTCCGACGTGTACACGAACCACGACTACGACCTGTCGCTCGTGGACCACAACGAAAGCCATGACTTCGCTTCATGGACGAACCCCGACTACTACTTCGGCTACGACAACGCCACCGTACAATCGCTGTACAAGCAGGCGATGGCAAGCACCGACGACACGCAGGCCGATTCGCTGCTCGCGCAGGCCGCCAAGCAGGTGTCGCAGGATGCCGCCGCCGACTGGCTGTTCAACTTCCGCGTGGTGTCGGTGTGGAACGACTCCGTGAAGAACTTCCCGGTGAACATGAACCAGACCTACCTGCCTTTGTGGCAGATCAGCCTGGCGTAGTGGTGGCGGCGTAGCAGCAGTGGCAGGAACAGCAGGAGCGGAACATGACAGGACAACCGGCACAGACGGAAATGCAAGCGGAGGTAGCCGAACCGCAATCGGCCCGGCCCCGGTCATCGCGTGCGCAATCGCCGCATGCCCGCGCCAGACACACCCGTGTGCACGTGCGCGTGCCTTACGTGGTGCGCCGGCTGGCGGCGTTCGTCGTGGCGGCGCTCGTGCAGTCCGTGGTCATCTTCGCGTTCCTGCGCATGCTGCCCGGGGATGCGGCGATGGTGCTCGGCGGCACCACCACCACGCCAGAGCAAACGGCACGGCTGCGCACCCAGATGGGATTGGACCGGCCGTACCCGGTGCAATACCTCAGCTGGCTGTCTGACGTGCTTCGCGGGAACTTGGGCGTTTCGCAGCTCAGCGGCAAGACGGTGAGCTCGCAAGTGGGCGTCCGCATGGAGGTGACCCTGCCACTGGCTCTGCTCGGCCTGGCGGTGGCGCTCGCCATCGGCATACCTTTGGGCGTGCAGGCGGTCACGGCGCGCTCCGCCACGCTGCGACGCGCCTTGCAGATATGCGCCATCGTCGCCGGCTCCATCCCTGCACTGTGGGGCGGATTGCTGCTGGTGCTGATTTTCGGCAAGGGAGTGGGGCTGCTGGGCATGCTGCCGTCCCAAGGCTTCCCCAGCGACGGATGGTGGGCGCCGGGCCGTGCGCTGGCGTCGTTGGCGCTTCCGGCGCTGTCCATAGGCATCATCACCGGGGCTCAGTTGCTGCGCTATGTGCGCAGCGCGCTCGTGGATGTGTGCGACACCGACTACATCGCCCAGGCGATGGTGGCGGGCATGACCCGCGCCCAAGCCGTGCGCCGCGTGGGGTTGCGCCTGGCCGCTCCGCAGATTGTGTCGGTCGCTGGCCTTGCCTTCGCCTCGATGATGACCGGCGTAGTGGTCGTCGAGAATCTCTTCGCACTGCCGGGCTTCGCCACGCTTCTCATGAACGACCTCAAGGGGCGCGACTTCCTTGCCGTGCAATCCGAATTGCTGCTGCTGTCGCTGCTGTTCCTCGTGATGGGATTGGTTGTTGACATGCTCCACCATGCACTCGATCCCCGGCTCAAGGACGCGGCGGGAGTTGGTGTGGAGGCGGATGGCGGAGGCGCCACCGCGGCCGCCGATGCGACCATGCCCGCCGCTGCTGCCGGTGAAGGAGGCGAAGCATGAGCTCCTCCATTCGTCTGTTCGTCCGCCGCGCCGGCATCATCCTGCGTTCGATGTGGCATCGCGCCGACGGCGCCTATGCGCTCGCCGTTCTTGCGACATGGTTTGTTGTATGTGCTGTCTCGGCGTTCTGGACGCCCTACGGCCTGCTGTATTCCGATGCACACAACGTATGGGATGGCCCCAGTGCGGCGCATCCGCTCGGCACGGATGGCGCCGGTCATGATCTGCTCACCTGGCTCATGAAAGGGTCCGTCACACAGCTGGGCATCGTCGTGCTCGTTGTCGCGTGCACCATGGTGCTGGGTTTGCTGGGCGTGTGGGCGTTCGTGGGCTCGCATGCCGGTGCGGGGCGTGGCTCTCGCATCTGGATGGTGTGCGTCGACACCCTCATAGCCGTGCCCACCGTGCTTGTCGCCATGCTGGTGAGTGTGCCGCTGGGGTCGTCTATCGCGGTGATCGTGATTGCGTGCTCGTTCGCCTATGCGCTGAGCATGGTGCGCGTGACTCGGCCCGTTGCCCAGCTCGCCGCTGCGTCTCCCTACGTGGCGGCGTCGCGTTCCTACGGGGTGGGCGAGGGACGAATTTTCTTCAGCCATGTGGTGCCTGCCATCGCTCCGATGATGGCCGTGCAGCTGAGCATGAGCGCCGGCACGGCTATCCTCGCCGAATCCGGTCTCACCTATCTGGGCATCGGCGTGCCCGCCGGCGTGCCGTCATGGGGCGGGAGCCTTGCCACGTGTGCCAAGCTCATCACCGTGCATCCGCTCACCGTCATCTGGCCCGGCCTCATCATCACCGCCGTCGTCGTGGCGCTGAACCTGTTGGGCGATGCCTTGCGCGACTGCGCCGATCCGCTTGTCAATGCCGACCTGCGGCGTGTGTCTTATGAGGATGCCGTCGCAGCCGATGCTCAGGCGGGCGATGTCGAGACGGGCGATGTCGAGACGGGCGATGGCCATGCGAACGACGTACCGGATGAGCATGATGGTGCGCACGGGATTGAGGAGGCATCCTGATGGTGCTGCATGTGCATGACCTTGTGGTGGAATCGTCAACGGCTTCCATCGTCACCGGCGTGAGTCTGGATGTGGCGTCAGGGGAGCGCGTGGGGCTCGTGGGCCCCTCCGGTTCGGGCAAATCGATGATTTCACGTGCGATATTGGGGATTCTCCCATCATCCCTTCATACGAAGGGGTCCGTGACGATCGGCGGCGTCGATGTCATCGGCGCGTCGGACGCCCAGCTCGCCGACCTGCGGGGCCGCTATGTGAGCGCCGTGTTCCAAAATCCGGGCGCTGCACTCGACCCCGTGCACACCATCGCGCATTCCATCGGCCTGCCCTTGGCGCTGCATTACGACGTGGATCGCGACGAGATGCGCGAAAGAGTGCTTCGGCAGATGGATGCCGTGGATCTGCCCCGCTCGCTGGCGGATGCATATCCACACCAATTGTCAGGCGGCCAACGGCAGCGCGTGGCGATTGCTGCCGCACTCATCACGTCACCGCGCCTTATCATCGCCGATGAGCCGACCACCGCGCTTGATGCCGTCGTGCAACGTGACGTGGTGGATGTGCTGGTGCGCCTTGTTGACGGACTGGGGGCGTCGCTGCTGTTCATCACCCATGATTTCGCGGTGCTGCGCCGCGCCACCACGCGATGCTATGTGATGGAATCGGGTCGCATCGCCGAATCCGGAGACACCGAGGCACTCATGCGCGCGCCCCAGACGCCAGTGGGCGCAGCGCTCGTGCAAGCGGCGGAAATGCTCACACTGCACGACACCGCGTCGGATGCCATAGAGGGAGGAAGCACAGTTGGATCAGAATCCACAGGTCAATCCGCAGATGAGTGACGGCATCGCGCCTGACGCAATCCTGCGAGTGAGCCATGTGACCAAGTCCTATCGTGGCGTGCCTGCGGTGCACGACGTGAGCTTCACGCTGCGGCGCGGGCGTTCGCTGGCGGTGATTGGCGAATCCGGTTCCGGCAAGACCACGCTGACATCGATTGCGCTGGGCATGCTCCGGCCGGATTGCGGTGACGTGGAGTATTACGGCGATGCCAGCAATTGTGGCACCGCGGAGGGGTCCCGTGGCACGGCTGATTCCGTCCGCACGTCGATCGTTGACGATCATGCCGCATTGCTCCACCTGCGGCGCGAATCCGGCATCGTGCATCAAGATCCCTTCGCCTCGCTCGACCCACGGTGGAGCGCACTGCGCAGCATCGCCGAGCCACTGAGGGCGCGGGGCGTGCCGCGTGACGAGGCGGAGCGGCAAGCGGCACAAACATTGCAATCGGTGGGGTTGGATCCGCGTGTGTATGGCGTGCGCCTGCCGATGGATCTGTCCGGCGGTCAAGCGCAGCGCGTGGCAATCGCACGGGCGCTGGTGGTGCGCCCGCGAGTGCTGCTTGCCGATGAGCCGATGAGCGCCATCGACGTGACGGCGCGTTTACAGATTCTTGACGTGCTCGACGGTTTGCGAGGCACGGTCGCGATGCTCGTGGTGCTTCACGATCTGGGCGTCGCCCAGCGCCTCGCCGATGACGTGATCGTGATGCATCACGGCGACGTCGTGGAACATGGCGCGGTCGACCAGGTTCTTACCCATCCGCGCGACCCCTACACCCGCCGTCTCATCGCCGCCGCCACGCTGTGAGTTGTTTGGCGCCCCAATGCGTGTGGTGCGCCGGACCGCAACAGACATCTCCATGCAAGAGGGTCTGACAATATGCATTCCGGGCCAATCGACGCAGAACGCGGTGCGTCTCACCATGTGATACACCGCTGAAGATAGCGAAACGCCCCGTTTTGAGCCTGTTGCGCACGTGTTCCATGCCCATGGTGCGGTCATGTGAACCGCAGCGCGACAACCGTGTGCTATAGTCACAACCATGATGTTCAATTCGTCGTGTTGTTGTCGCTAACGACGCCAGCCAGTGGCTGTGCGTCGCTTGACGCATACCAGAATTGAACGATGTCTTCACCCCTTCGGGTTCATCTCCAATCAGATTGCAACGAATTCAAACAGTTGAATCCACGCAATCATTGCAATGCGCAGCGACTCTCAGCCTTACACCGCAACCGTCGAACGAAACTCGTCCACATACGTGAAAACCAATCAGCAGAACGCACAGTAAGGCATACATCATGAAGATCGCAGAACAAATCACAGACCTCATCGGCGACACCCCGCTTGTCAAGCTTCACCGCGTGACCGAAGGCATCGACGCCACCATCGCCGTCAAGGTCGAATACTTCAACCCAGGGGGCTCCAGTAAGGACCGCATCGCCGAACGCATCATCGACGCAGCCGAACGCGACGGCAAGCTCAAGCCCGGCGGCACGATTGTCGAACCCACCAGCGGCAACACGGGCGTCGGTCTGGCCCTCGTCGCACAGCAGCGCGGATACAACGCAGTGTTCGTGGTGCCCGAGAAAGTCAACGAAGCCAAGCGCGCGGTGCTGCGTTCCTACGGTGCGTCCGTGGTCGTGGCGCCGAACGTCGAACCGGACGACCCGCGTTCCTACTACAACATCTCCGACCGCCTCGCCGAAGTGATTCCCGGCGGATACAAGCCCAACCAGTACTTCAACGTGAACGGCCCCGAAAGCCATTACCGCACGACCGGCCCCGAGATCTGGCGTGATACGGACGGCAAGGTCACGCACTTCGTCGCAGGCATGGGCACCTGCGGCACGATGATGGGTGTGAGCAAGTACCTCAAGGAGGTTTCGAACGGCGCAGTGCGCGCCATCGGCGCCGACCCAGACGGTTCCATCTACTCCAACCCCAGCGACGTGCACGGCTACAAGGTCGAAGGCGTGGGGGAGGACTTCTACCCGGGCATCTACGACCCCAGCCTCGTCGACGGTTTCTATCACGTCTCTGACCTCGAATCGTTCGCCATGGCACGCCGCCTCTCGCACGAAGAGGGTCTGCTTGTCGGCGGCTCCAGCGGCATGGCCGTTGCCGGCGCCCTGAAGATGGCGAAAGCCGAGAAGCTCACGAAGGACGACCTCGTGGTCGTGCTGCTTCCCGATTCCGGACGCAGCTACATGTCCACGATCTTCAACGACCAGTGGCTCAAGGACAACGGCTTCGGCACGATCTTGGAAGACGAGGCGGCCGCCCGTGGCGATTCCACCGCGCAGCAGACCATCGACGACGCCATCGCCTCCGTGCAGGCGGATGCGAACGCCAAGGCCGTCGCACAGGGACGCTGAACCACACCGATCAGTAACACACCGATCAGTAACACATCGCCAGTAACACATCGCCAGTAACACATCGCCAGCAATACATAGCCAGCAACACATACAACAGCATTCACAACGTAAGGAACAACAATGACCAACGAAACCACCGCTCAGGACTTCAGCAACGACGCCATCGCCACCCGCGCCATCCACGCCGGGCAGGAACCCGATCCCACGACCGGCGCCGTCGTGCCACCCATCTACATGACGAGCACCTTCCGCCAGCCGCACGTGGGCCAGCCGATCAACGGCTACGACTACAGCCGCTCCATCAACCCCACGCGCAATGTGTTCGACGAGCAGCTCGCCGCCATCGAAGGCGCCAAGCACGCGCTCGCGTTCTCGTCCGGCCTTGCCGCCATCGACGTGCTGCTGCGCTCCGTGCTCAAGCCCGGCGACCGCGTGATGCTCGGCAACGACGTGTACGGCGGCACCTACCGCCTGCTTTCCAAGGTGTTCGTGCCATGGGGCATCAAGATCACCACGGTGGACGTCTCCGACCTCGCCGCCGTCAACAAGGCGCTCAACACCGAGAGCTTCGCGCTCATCTGGATCGAAACGCCGTCCAACCCGCTGCTTGCCATCACCGACATCGAGGCGACCGCCGCCATCGCCCATGAGCACGGCCTGACCGTGGTGGTCGACAACACATTCGCCTCCCCGGCGCTGCAGCATCCGCTCGAGCTGGGCGCCGACGTGGTGGCGTACTCCACCACCAAGTACATCGGCGGCCACTCCGACGTGGTGGGCGGCGCCCTCGTGGTGGATGACGACGAACTCGCCGAGAAGTTCGGCTTCCTGCAGAACTCCGCCGGCGCCGTGCCCAGCCCCTTCGACTCCTGGATTCAGATTCGCGGTCTGAAGACCCTGCCGCTGCGCATGCAGCGCCACAGCGAGAACGCGCTCGCCATCGCCCAGCATCTCGAGGGCGCCGACGGCATCGAGAAAGTGTGGTATCCCGGTCTTGAATCGCATCCGGGCCATGACATCGCCGCACGCCAGATGCACGGCGGCTTCGGCGGCATGATCTCCGTGCAGCTCTCCGGCGGCAAGGCCGCGGCGCTCAAGTTCGCTGAATCCACGCGACTGTTCTCCCTGGCTGAGTCCCTCGGCGGTGTCGAATCCCTCATCGAGCATCCTGCCGCGATGACGCACGCTTCCGTCGCTGGCACGTCGAATGCCGTGCCCGACAACCTCGTGCGCATCTCCGTGGGCATCGAGGATGTGAACGATCTGATCGCCGACCTCGATCAGGCGCTTGCCACAGTGAATGCGTAAGAGTGAACGCGTAAGCAAGGCTTCAAAGCCTCGGGTTGTAAGAGTCCGCTCGGTGCAAGCCTGGAGCCAGCACCTGTGATCGGGACGCGCCACGTTCCAGTCGCGTGCCGGTCGTGAAGGGTGCCAAGCGTGAGGGGTGCCGGGCGTGAAGCGTGCCGCCGTCTGCCGTTTCGTACAATGGCAGACGGCGGTTTTGTTTTTCGCAAGGCATGCGATGGCGAAACCCGTGCTTCGTGATCGTTGAGTGGCCGCGGTGGCATGACGATGTTTTGCGATGTCATGGCGTGCACAGGCTTGGCAGGGGAGGTATGCGATGGCTGGCATTGCGATGGCTGATGCGCAGGCGGCGCTCAAACGGTATTTTGGCTATGAATCCTTCCGCGCTGGGCAGCGGCAGGCGATCGAGGCGATATTAAGCGGTCTCGACACCCTCGCCATCATGCCAACCGGTGCCGGCAAGTCCCTGTGCTACCAAGTGCCCAGCCTGCTTTTCGAGGGGCTCACCATCGTCATTTCGCCGCTCATCGCGTTGATGCACGACCAAGTGGCGGCGCTGGAGGCGGCGGGCGTGCCCTCGGCCTATCTCAATTCATCACTGAGCTCTGACGAGCAGCGTGACGTGATGGAGCGCGTGCGCGCCGGTGAGGTCGTGCTGCTGTATTGCGCGCCGGAACGCTTGTCGCGACGGGATTTCCGCGACCTTGCGGCCAGCCTTGACATCGCGCTCGTGGCGGTGGATGAAGCGCATTGCGTGAGCCAATGGGGGCATGACTTCCGCCCGGAATACTCGATGATCGGCGACTTTGTGTCGGGATTGCCCCACAGACCCCGGCTGGCGGCATTCACCGCCACTGCCACGCCGCGCGTCAAGGACGACATCATCCGCGTGCTTGGTTTGCGTGACCCGCAGATAATCCAGACAAGCTTCGACCGACCGAACCTGTGGTTCGGCACGCGCCGCATGTCCCGTGCCGACAAGGATCGATGGATCGACCAGTATGTGAGCGACCATCCCGATGATTCAGGCATCATCTATTGTGCAAGCCGCAGGGAAGTGGATGACCTCGCCGAACAGCTGCGCGCCGCCGGCGCCAACGCCCGCGCCTACCATGCCGGCATGAACGCGGACGAGCGACGCTGCGTGCAGGAGGACTTCGTGGCAGACCGGGTGCGTGTGATCGTGGCGACGAACGCGTTCGGCATGGGCATCGACAAGCCGGACGTGCGCTATGTGATACACCACAACATGCCTGGCAGCATGGAGGCTTACTACCAGGAGGCTGGCCGCGCCGGGCGCGACGGGGACCCGGGGCGGTGCATGCTGCTGTGGAACGATGCGGACATCAACCTGCGCACGCGCTTCATCAACCAGGATGCGGCCGCGCTGGGCGCCGGCCGTGGTGTCGGCGGTGACACGGAGGGCACTGGTGGTTTTGCCGATTCCCGTGCCGCGATTCCTGTTGGCGGTCCAGAAGGTTTTGGCAGCCCGAATGACCCCGGCGCCGGCATGGGCGGCGAGCCTGATCCGTTCATCGCCCAGCAGGAAGCGCTCATCGCCTCCAAACGCGCCCAGCTCAACGCGATGGCGGGATACTGCCGCACCACGCAATGCCTGCGCGCGGTGATTCTGCGCTATTTTGGCGAAACGCCAGACTCGGAGCATTGCGGCAATTGCCTCAACTGCGAGGGCACGTTCGAGACAATCGACATGACCCAGGCTGCAATCTGCGTGATGCGCGGCGTGTTCTACATAACGCGCAACGGCGGCCGTGGCGTGGGCAAAAGCAAGCTTGCCGACATGCTCCACGGCTCCAAATCCGCGGCGATGGCATCCAGCGGCCTGTCCGCCAACACGATGTATGGCTCACTCTCGTCCATGCCTGTGGGCGGCATCAAGGACCTCATCACGCAGATGGCGGCGGAAGGCTTCCTCGCCATTGCGGAAGGGCGCTTCCCCGTGGTGCTGTTCGGCCCGCGCATGGAGGAAACGACGCATCGCGAGTTCCGCTACCTGGTCAAGCGGGAGGTGTCTCGCAACCTAGGCGCCGGCGCTGGCAGGGTCGCGGATTATGGTGCGGGTTCCCGCGGCGATGTGGCGGCAAAGCACTCATTCGACTCGACGGATGACGCCGAGTTGTTCGAGGAACTGCGCCGTGTGCGCACGCAGATCGCCCGAGAGGAAGGGCACCCGCCCTACATGGTGTTCAACGACCGCACGCTGCGCCAGATGGTGCGCGACAAGCCGACCACGCCCGAAGCGTTCCTTGCGATCAGCGGCGTGGGCGAGCGCAAGCTGGAAGCCTATGGCGAGCGCTTCATGCAAGCGATTGCTTCTTTCGCTGACCGTGATTGAAGCGCGCGGCGGCGACCGTCGCAATGGCGTTGGCCGGTGGGTTTTCGTATCGATCCCAAAGAAGCGACGGGCATGGGGTTCGTGGCGGGTGCGGTAGCTTGCCATAAACGCAAGCGATGGCCCGGACGGCGTGTGGGCGGGTCATCGCGCAATAATGGAGCACATCCATGGAACGGTTCACCTGCATGCGATGCACACCGCGCACGACATACAAGCACTCGACATACAAGCACATGACATACAAGGAGGAGGAACATGGCAGACAATACAGCTCATGAAAGCGCATCCCAGGAATCCAAGCCGGTCGTCGAAAGCTTCACGCTCGACCATACAAAGGTCAAGGCGCCGTACGTGCGTCTGATTGACGTGGAACAGGGGCCCAAGGGCGATGAGATTTCGAACTTCGACCTGCGCCTCGTGCAGCCCAACGAGAACGCCATCCCCACCGGTGGCCTGCACACGATTGAGCATACGATTGCCGTGACGCTGCGCGAACGCATCCCCGGCTACATCGATTGTTCGCCGTTCGGGTGCCGCACCGGCTTCCACCTGCTCGCGTGGGGCCGCCACAGCACGCATGATGTGGCGGTGGCGCTGAAGGAATCGCTCGAATTCATCGCCTACAAGGCCACGTGGGATGACGTGCCTGCGCACGACATCACCAGCTGCGGCAACTACCGTGACCATTCGCTGTTCACCGCCAAGGAGTGGGCAAAGAAGATCCTCGACGAAGGCATTAGCTCCGACGCTTGGGACCGCAGCAAGATCGTCTGACCAAGACATATGACCACAACACTCCCGCGTGGCAACTTCCTGCGGGGTACAGCCGGTGGAATCCCACCGGCTTTTTCATTTGCGGCGCCCAATTGATTGCTGCGGTGCTCGACCGACGTGTGCCCCTACCAATATGCGCGTCCGGTCGAACGCGTGCCTTGCCGACCGCATGACCGATAGACATGCGCAACGCGTTCACGCTTGACCCATGGTCGCGGCACAATAGAGACATGACTTTGAGTGCAGCCCCCGAATGGGCCTTCTCCAGCGAAACCGGCAAAGCAAACTACGATTGCGCACGCAGGCAATACCCCGCGCAGGCGATCGTTGACCTCAAAACCTTGCGCGACAACATGGCGCACTTGGTCGACGTGTGCGGCGGCGCACATTCGGGCACCGCGGTCATGGGCGTTGTCAAGGCGGACGCCTACGGCCATGGCTTGATTCCCGCGGCGCTCGCGGCGCTCGCAGGTGGCGCCACGTGGCTGGGCACCGCGCAATCCCATGAGGCCTTGCTGCTGCGCAAAGCCGGCATCGGTCCCGACCGCGCGCACATCCTCACCTGGGTGTATTCCGGCGCGGAAGTGCCGTTCGACGAATTGATCGACAACGACATTGACATTTCTGTCGGCTCCCTGCCTGGCATCGATGGTGTGGCCGCTGCGGCGCGCCGTCTGGGCACAACCGCTCGCGTGCATGTGAAGGTGGATTCCGGTTTCGGCCGCAATGGTTTCACGCCGCAAGGATTCGACGCCGCGCTCGCTAAGCTCGTGCCGCTCGCCAAGGAAGGCGTGCTTGACATCGTGGGGCAGTGGAGTCACCTGGCGGTGGCGGATGCCCCGTCCACGCCTGATTTCGTGGCAGCGACCGACCAGCAGGTGCGCAATTTCAATGATTTCACTCGTCGCATGGAAGCCGCTGGCATTGCGCCGCGCATCCGTCACCTGGCCAACACCGCCGCCACGCTCAACCGTCCGGAGATCCACTTCGAGCTCACGCGTCCTGGTGTGGGCCTGTATGGTTACGAGCCCGACCCCGAGATGGGCACGCCGCGCGATTGGGGCCTCACGCCGGCGATGACGCTGCAGGCTCAGCTGGGCACGGTCAAGGATGTGGAGGCAGGCCACGGCATTTCATACGGCCGCACGTACCTCACTCCGCAGGACACCAGCACCGCCATCGTGCCGCTGGGTTACGCCGACGGCATTCACCGCTCCGCCTCCGGCTTCGACCCGCAGGGCGCCAAGCATGAGCTCAAGCTTGGCGGGCCCGTGCGCGTGATGACGAACGATGGTCCGCGTCTGTATCGCGTGAGCGGCCGCGTGTGCATGGATCAGTTCATCATTGACCTCAAGGGCCGCGCCGCTGATTTGGGTGTGCAGGAAGGCGACACCGTGGTGCTGTTCGGTCCTGGCCGCGGTGACGGTTTCGTGGAGCCGACCGCCGACGATTGGGCACGCGCAGCCGATACGATCAGCTACGAGATCTTCACCTGCCTGCGCAACCGCATCCCGCGTCTCTATCTCAACGCCGACGTGCTGCCCGAGGCGGACCGCGCGTTGCTCGATCCCAACGCCTTGTTATGACGGTGCTTGCACGTCGCCGGGTGGGGCTGGCGGCGTGAAGCGGTGTGGATGTGCCGTCGCGGTGGTGAGCCGTGGCGGCACATGTGTTTTTTCATGGTGTCGCCGCACCTTCGCGCCACGCCGTGTGGAATGCGGCGAGGCTTGCACTGGCAATCGCGAACGGCATAAAACGCCGCGACCCCGATCGTGCTGCGATAGACTTTTGGGTGCTTGGTCTGTCCATCGGGGTCGTGTTGTGGCGATGGCACAGGCCATGGAATCTGCTTGCAGACGTTTGTGATTGACACTGGTGACGACAGACGACACCAGTGATTGCCGTTCGTGATTGCCGATGGACAGGGAGGATGTTGATGGCTGGCTTCGTCGTGCCGGAAGACATTGAGAAGATTCGCTCGATGGCGAACTTGTATGACATCGTGTCGGATGACGTGATGCTCAAGCAGAGCGGCTCCCAATACATGGGCCTGTGCCCGTTCCATGATGAGAAGACCCCGAGCTTCTCCGTCAATCCATCCAACGGTTACTGGCATTGCTTCGGATGTGGCAAAAGCGGCGATGTGTTCAACTACGTGGAGGAACGCGACGGCATTGACTTTCGCGAGGCGCTGGAATTGCTGGCGGACCGCTACCATTACGAGTTGCACTATCAGCAAGGAACGCAGGATCGCGGTTCACGGCACCGTGGCGTATCACGCGCACGCTTGTTGGAGGCATGCTCCGAAGCGCAGAACTTCTTCAGCGCACAGCTGTTTGCTCCCGAGGCGCTCAAGGCGCGGCAGCTGCTTGCCGGCAGATCCTTCCCGCAAGAGGCGTGCAAGCGTTTCGGCTGCGGTTATGCGCCGCGCGGCGGCAACGAACTGGTGCGCCACCTGTCGTCGAAGGGATTCACCATCGAAGAAATGGTGGGGGCTGGTCTCGCTCGGCAAGGCAATCACGGCGCTTACGACTACTTCCAGGGCAGGGTCACGTGGCCGATCTGCGACACCACCGGTCGCACGCTGGGCTTCGGTGCCCGCAAGCTGTATGACGACGACCGCATCGAAGCCAAATACATCAACACGCCGGACACGGAGCTCTACCACAAAAACAAAGTGCTGTATGGCATTGACATGGCAAAGGAAACCGTGCGCAAAACCCATCAAATCGTGATTGTGGAAGGCTACACCGATGTGATGGCATGCCACTTGGCGGGGGTGCGCAACGCGGTGGCTACCTGCGGCACCGCGTTCGGTGAAGAGCACGCGAAGATCGTGCGCCGGCTCATCGCTGACGAGAAACTGGGGTCCATCCAACTGGTGGGGCCGGTCGACGGATCGCGCGTGGTATTCACGTTTGATGGTGATTCCGCCGGGCAGAAGGCTGCACTGCGCGCGTTTCAATTCGACGGCCAGTTCCTTACGCAGACATTTGTTGCGGTGGCGCATGACGGTCTCGATCCGTGCGATCTGCGCATCAAAGACGGTGATGCCGCTGTGCGCAACCTCATCAAGGACGCGAAACCGCTGTACGATTTCGTGATCGATTCGATCATCGACAGATTCGACACCCAGATCACTCCCGGGAGCGTTGGCGCGGCGCGCGCGGTGGCGCCCATTCTGGCGCAGATTCGTGACCGCTCCCTCGTCGATGCTTACACACGCAAGGCGGCAGGGCGCATAGGCATGGACGTGGCGATGCTTCGGCAGGCGGTGTCTGAGGAGCGTAAACGTCAGCACGTGCGCTCCGAAGACATCTATGCCCCAGTCCCTGAGACGCGTGGGTTCGCGCGCGGATCGATGCGCGGACCGGCAGGCGCAGGGCAGCAGGAGGCGGTGTCGCCACAGGCAGTGGTGCGCTTCGACGCGGCGAACCAGAATTACTATTCCGTCGATGACGCGGTGTTCAACACCGAGCAGCAGTTCATGGGAATGGTGGTGCAATTGCCGCGGGCGTTCGACCCCACGCAGTTTGCCAATCTCACGGAAAACTGCTTCCGCATCCCCACATTCCAAAGCCTGTTCGATGTGGTCCAGGCCGTAGGCGGGTTGCCTGCGGCGGACAGCGGCCTGAACGCAGCCACATGGGTGGAGACGCTTGTGCAGATGGCCGGCCCCCTGCTCGCCCCCGTCGTGCAGCAGCTGGCTTCGATGCCGCTGCCGGTCATTGCTGACCCGCAGATTGTAGAGCAGCAACGCCAGGCCGGGGCTTCCGCGCCTTTGCGCGCCGCCAGCCCCCGGGAGGCCAGCTATGCGTTGCAGTTGCTGGTGAAGCTGCTGGACGCCGATTGCATGCGCCGCATAGGGCAGATTCGCGCTCGCATGAAGGGCATGCCCGAGGGGGAGGCGAAATTCCGTCTGCTGGGCGAAGTGTCCGCCATCGAGCAGCAGCGCAAGCAGATTCAGGATTACGTCTATAACTCCAACGTGCGTTAGCGCCGTCGCTAAGTGAGGCGCATGGTCGAGGGGCTGTGCCGAATGGCCGAATTACACCGTGCCCCAGGCCGGATTCGAACCGGCGACCTCCGACTTAGAAGGACGTTGCTCTATCCAACTGAGCTACTGGGGCGACAGCCGTGCGTCACGTCACGCACGTCCACGAAGCATTGTAGCAACATCAATGCCGTTGCGTGGCGCGGGTGGTATGCGGATTGCTTCGACGGCGCGCTGCCAAGGGTTCCGCGGCTGTTGGTGCTAGCGCAATGCGTGCAGTCGCATTCCCAACATGCCTTGCCGGGCATTCCGCCCCATCGCGTAGACTGATGGCGTAGTTGCCTGCAAAGGCTGTGGGCCGTGGCGTTGGAGGAAACATGACAGATAGCAAGCCGATTGTCGCCGTCGTGATGGGGTCGTCGAGCGATTGGGAAACGATGAAGCATGCATGCGACATCCTCGATCGTTTTGACGTGCCTTACATGAAGCAGGTCATTTCAGCGCATCGCACGCCGGAGCTCATGGCGCAGTTCGCTCATGATGCGCGCGGCAACGGTCTTCACGTCATCATCGCCGGTGCCGGCGGCGCCGCCCACCTGCCGGGCATGATCGCGGCGCAGACCACGCTTCCCGTCATCGGTGTGCCGGTGCGCTCCCACGCGCTGTCCGGCTGGGATTCGCTGCTGTCGATCGTGCAGATGCCCGGCGGCATTCCTGTGGCGACGACCGCTGTGGGCAATTCCGGCGCGACGAATGCCGGTTTGCTGGCAGTGCAGATTCTTTCGACCACGGATGAGCGCCTTGCCACCGCCCTTGCCGATTACCGCAATGAGCTCAAAGAGAAGGTTGCCCAGTCCAACGCCGAATTGGTGTGACTGCCATCGCGCCACTGCGCCATTGCTTCAATGCCGATGATGCAACGCGCGTCTGCCAGCGGCACCGGGTAACTCGGGCGAGTCGGCAACGCGGTTGAATCAGCAACGCAATTGAACTGACAACGCGGGTGAAACACGGCCCGGCATACCATGCACATGAATCAGCGGCATCGATAACGATCCGTGAGAAAAATCACGTGGTATGCCGGGCGCTGTCGTGGACGGGCGACTGTAGTATGTAACCGCGGTGCAGCCGTCCGCGGCCAGGCCTGTGGTCATATGCCTTCGACCTGTGGGCTGGACGGTCTAATCTATGAATGATCCACGAAGAATGATTCACGAAATCAAGTTCCACGAAGGAAGCGTCATGAGCGAAACGAAGTTGCTGCAGCCGGGTTCGACGATTGGAATCGTGGGAGGCGGTCAGCTTGGTCAGATGATGGCGCTGTCCGCCAAATACATGGGATTCCGCATTGGAGTGCTTGACCCCACGCCGGACTGCCCGGCAGCCCAGGTGGGGGACTGGCAGATCGTGGCGGAATATGACGACAAGGCCGCCATCCGTCAGCTCGCCGAGCGCAGTGACGTGCTCACGTATGAGTTCGAGAACGTGGACGCCGACGCGCTGGATTCCGTGCGGGACGTGACGGAGATTCCGCAAGGCACTGATTTGCTGCGCGTCACGCAGGACCGCATCAACGAAAAGACCTTCATCAACAAGCATGGCATCGGCACCGCCCCGTGGCGCGCCGTCAACAACATGGATGCCCTGCGTGCCGCGGTGGAGCAGCTGGGCCTGCCCGCAGTGCTCAAGACGACGCGTGGAGGGTATGACGGCCACGGCCAGTTCGTGCTGCGCACCCAGGCCGATGTGGAGGAAGTCGCGCATACGAAACCGTGGGATGGCACCGGGCATGGGCTTGAGGCCGGCGATGGTGTCGATGGGGAAAGCGCTCACGGCGGTTTCGCGCCGTCCATCCTTGAGGGCTTCGTGGACTTCGCCTATGAGGCGTCCATCCTTGTGAGCGGCAATGGCGAGCAGTACGTCACCTTCCCCGTGGTGCGCAACGTGCATCGCAACAACATTTTGCACATGACGATCGCCCCGGCTGAGCATGCGGCGGACCCGAACTCTCCGCTCGCCACCGCGGCGCGCGACCTCGCCCTGCGTCTGGCGGCGGGCTTCAAGCTCGCCGGCACCCTGGGCATCGAGCTGTTCGTGCTCAAGGACGGCGGTGTGCTTGTCAACGAGCTGGCGCCGCGTCCGCACAACTCCGGTCACTACACCATCGAGGCATGCTCCATCGACCAGTTCGAGGCGCATGTGCGCGGCATCGCCGGCTGGCCGCTTCCCGAGCCCCGGCTTCTCAGCCCCGCCGTCATGGTCAACGTGCTCGGCCAGCATGTCGCCCCCACCCGTGCGCTCATCGGGCAGCACCCCGAATGGTTCACGCATGACTATGGCAAGGCGGTAGTGAAGCACGACCGCAAGATGGGGCACATCACGGTGCTCACGGATGACACGGCGCGCACCGCGCAGGAGCTGGAAGCGACAGGTTGCTGGGCGGACCTGGCATAGGCGCTCGCACGGGCATCATCCGCGGTTCCGTCTGCCAGCAGCCGACGGGACCGTGGGATCATCTTGCGGTCATCGCGGTCGGCAATTGTTGCTGCGCGCGGTGACCGTCGCGGTCGACAATCGCACACCAATCGCACACCAATGGTGAGGAGGACAATGGCAACGGGCAAAAGCCGGCATACAGAGCAGAAGGACGCCATAACCGAGGCGTTGCGCGAGGCGGACGATTTCATCTCCGCCTCCGACCTGTATGCACAGTTGCGTGCACAGCATCGCACAGTGGGTCTGGCGACCGTATACCGTCAGCTCAATTCCTTGGCGGAATCCGGCTCGGCAGACACGATTTCGATGGGCGGGCGGCAACTGTATCGCCTGTGCGTGGAAACCCCCAAGCATCACCATCATCTTGTGTGCGAAGGCTGCGGCAAGACCGTGGAGATCGAACCGCCGGACGGCGATTGGATGCGTGCCATCGCTGCTGAGAATGGGTTCACCATATCCCGCCATGTGCTTGAGGTCTTCGGATTGTGTAGCGATTGCCAGAAGAAAAAGAAGGCGGGCAAGCAAGCCCAGCAGGGTGCACCGGGCAAGCAGAGCGCACAACAAAGCAAGTAGGGTGCAACGAATCAGGCCCCTGCACCACGTGAGAATGGTGCAGGGGGCCTGATGGCGACAGGGCTTCTCGCAACGGTCGCTCAACCAGTGTGTGCAGCTCAGTTGCTGGAGGAAGCCGAACTGGAATCCGAAGCTGAGGCCGATGCCGTGGCGGAGGCCGATGCGGAGGCGCTCGCCGAACCGCTCGTCGGCACGATGAGCATCAGCGAATTGGCGAGATAGTTCATCCAATCGAGCACGTTCGTCGTTTCCGCCGGCATTGATTCGGTGACGTGGAACACGGCGATCTTGGCATTGTTCGCAGCGGTCACGAGGTTTTCGGTGGTCGTGTTGCTCTCCTGGTCGTTGACCACCAGGGCGTCGACCGACTTGCTGGTGATGAGCTTGGTGATTTCATCCACATCCTGCGCGGAGGGTTCACTTTCGTTGGCCATGGCATTCTTGTAGCCGGCAGGCGTCTTGTCGACCATTCCCAAGTCGTCGAGCAGGTATTGCGCCACGCTCTCGGTGGCGACGTAGGTATCGCCACTGACCTGTTCCTTGACTTCAGCCATGCTGGTGTCGAGCTTGGTCTCGGCGGATTGCCATGCCGTGAGGTTCTTGTCGTAATCGCTCTGGTGCGCGGGGTCGGCCTTCACCAGAGCGTCGTGCACGGCTTGGGCGGTCTTGTCACGGGCATCCTTCGAGAACCACAGGTGGGGGTTGGCGCCGTCGCTCGTGTTGGTGATGGTGGCGACATTGATGATCGTGGTGTCGGAGTCATTCTCCAATGCATCAGTGGCCCAGGTGTCGTAGCCTGCGCCGTTGACGATGGCGACTTGGGCGTCCGTCAGGGCGGACACATCCGTGGCGGTGGGTTCGTATTCATGGGAATCTGTGCTGGAGGTGCTCGAGACGATGTTGGTGACGCTCACATCGTCGCCGCCGATCTTTTCGGCAAACGAGCCCCACTGGCTGATGCTGGCGACGACGGAGATCCTCGAGGAATCCTGCGACGACGAGCTTGCGCCCGCCGACGAAGAGCCGCCACATGCGGCAAGCGGCGTGACGGTGAGCGCGAGTGCCGCCACTGCGCCGATTGCTGTGAGGAAGGTGTGGCTACGAACCATTCTGTCTCCTTAATTGATAAACGTTCTCAATAACAATGTATATCATACATGGACCCATGACAAGTCGTGCGACGCCGTCTGCCGGCGCGTGTCGTGGGTATGAAAATGGCGGAGCCCCTGAGCTCCGCCATACACAGACAAGCCAATGCAGTGCCCTGCAATCAGCTGGTCGGCTGATCAATCGGCCTGATATCCGGGAAGGCCCTTCGCGCCAATGTCATGACGATAGAAATAACCGGTGGTCTGGGCTGCATCCACGATGGAATACACCTTGCGCTGTGCATCGGCGATGTCATTGCCGGTCGTCTCGACGAGAAGCACGCGGCCGCCGTCGGAGACCAAGCCATCCTCCGTGTTCTTCACGCCTGCGTAGTACACATGCGCATCCGGATCGCCGGACAGGTCGAACCGCGGCACCGCGAAGCCGGTCTGCGGCTTGATCGGGTAGCCATTTGACGCCAGCACCACGCCAAGCGTCGTGCGGTGTTCATCCCATGTGAATGTCGGAGTGCCGCCGTCGAGAATCGTCTTGAGAGCCTCGCCCAGGTCGCTGGTGAGCTTGGGCAGCACGACTTCCGTCTCGGGATCGCCGAAACGGGCATTGAACTCGATGACCTTCGGGCCTTCCTTCGTGGCGATGAGCCCTGCATACAGGATGCCGTTGAAAGGCGTTCCCTCATCCACCATCGCAGCGGTCACAGGACGCACGATCGTGTCGATCGCCTCGGTGATGACGGACTGGGGAATCTGAGGAACGGGGGAGTAGGCGCCCATGCCGCCGGTGTTGGGGCCCTTGTCGCCATCATGCGCACGCTTGTGGTCCTGCGAAATCGGCATCGGCCAGAATTCCTTGCCGCGCACAAAGCTCATCAGCGAAAATTCCTGACCCTCGAGGTAATCCTCGATCACCACGGACGAGCCTGCGGCACCGAAACGGTGATCCACGAAGATCTCTTCCAAGGCCTTGGTGGCGGTGGCCTCATCCATGGCGACGGTGACGCCCTTGCCGGCAGCCAGGCCATCGGCCTTGATGACGATCGGAGCGCCATGCTCAGCGACATATGCCTTGGATTCCTCCAGCGAAGAGAACGAACGATATTGCGCCGTGGGAATGTTATGCCGCGCCATGAGTTCCTTGGCGAACGTCTTGGAGCCCTCGATCTGCGCCGCAACCTTGGTGGGGCCGAAAGCCTTGATGCCTGCGGCCTCGAAAGTGTCGACAATGCCATCGATCAGCGGTGCTTCCGGGCCGACGAACACGAAATCAATCGCGTTTTCCTTGGCGAAGTCAATGAGCGCGGCCTGATTGTGCTGTGCCAGCTGCACAATGGTGATTCCATCCTGCGCCATGCCAGGGTTGCCGGGGGCGACGAACACCTGCTCGACGCTGGAACCTTTGAGAAGCGTGTGGGCGATGGCGTGTTCGCGTGCGCCGGATCCGATGACCAGAACCTTGAGACCCATGGTGTGGTATGCCTTTCTTCGGGATATGGAAAATCCCGACATCGTGTGTGATGCCGGGATCGGTTTGTTGAGGACCGCCACGGCATCGATTGCTGTGACGGATTAGTGCTGTGCGGAGAACGTGACCCGATCGTCGCCGTTCTGTCGTTCAATCGAACCGACCTTGTAGCCGGCCTCGCCATGCTCGTGCAGGATTTGCAGCGTCTCGTCAGCGCGGGCCGAATCAACGGCGAGCACCATGCCCAGACCCATGTTGAAGATGTTGTACATCTCCATGTGGTCGATGGCGCCTGCCTTCTCGATGACGTTGAAAATGGGGAGCACCGGCCACGTGCCCAGGTTGATGTGGGCTGCCAGGCCTTGCGGGATCATGCGCGGGATGTTTTCGATGAAGCCGCCGCCCGTGATATGCGCGACACCCTTGACGACGCCAGCTTCAAATAGCGGGCGAAGCGTCTTGACGTAGATCTTCGTCGGCTCGAGCAGGACCTCGCCCAAGCTCTTGCCATCCAGTTCGTCAAGCGTCGTGTCGACCGTGTAGCCGGCCTGCTCGAACAGCGCCTTGCGCACGAGCGAGAAACCATTGGAATGCACGCCGGTGGAAGGCAGGCCGATGAGAGCGTCGCCCTCGGCAATGCCGGAACCGTCAACAATCTTGCTCTTTTCGACAGCGCCCACGGCGAAGCCCGCGAGATCATATTCATCCGGGTCATACATGCCGGGCATCTCGGCCGTCTCACCGCCGACCAAGGCGGCATCGGACTGGACGCAGCCATCGGCAACGCCGGAGACGACCTTCTCGAGAAGGGCCGGGTCGTTCTTGCCGCAGGCGATGTAGTCAAGGAAGAACAGCGGCTGTGCGCCGCAGGCGGCGATGTCGTTGACGCACATGGCGACGCAGTCAACGCCGATCGTGTCATGCTTGCCGACCATCTTGGCGATCATGAGCTTCGTGCCCACGCCGTCCGTGCCGGAGATGAGCACAGGCTCCTTGTAGCCCAGGGATGCGAAGTCGAACAGACCACCGAATCCGCCGATGCCGCCCATGACCCCAGGGCGGTTGGTGCGCGCCACGTGGGACTTGATGCGCTTGACGACTTCGTAGCCGGCTTCGACGCTGACTCCAGCGTTTTCATATGCTGTGGGCATTGATACTCCTGTTGTGTTTTCTGTGGTGCACGGGTGCGCGATTGACTGGTGCCATGACTACTGGTGCCATGACGCGCGCTGTGAGTGGCATCGCTTCCACTTGGTAGTTTATCCACAATTCGCACGCGGCGTGGGATGGCGTTTGCTGTTTTTCTCTGCGTGTGCCGCATGGGGCGAAGCCGTGCAGTCAGTCGCAGCGCAGGCTGTGCGTCGGCGTGCGCGGCTTCGCTTTCGGGCAAGTGGTGGCGAGGCTACTCGGCGACGGCGATCCTCGAGTTCGTCTCGGTGTCGTCTTGCTGCCGGCCTGCGTTCTTTGCGGAGAATGCGGCGGCGGAGCTGAACTCGTTGCCCACGTAGTTGCTGTCTTCGCGGGCGAAGCGGGTGAGGCGTGCACGGTCCTCGGGCGAGATGCTCGCCAGGAATTCCTGCTCGTAATCGTCCAGGCTCGTCGGATAGTCGCCGTTGAAGTAAGCGACGCACAGTCCGCCGTAAGGGGCGTCGGCATTGAGTCCGATTGTCTCGACCAAGCCGTCGATGGAGAGGAACGCCAGGGAATCAGCGCCGATGTATTCGCGGATTTCCTCCACGGATTTGTGTGCGGCGATGAGTTCGGACGTGCGGGAAATGTCAATGCCGTAGTAGCAGGGATAGCGCAGCGGCGGGGAAGCGATGCGCATGTGCACTTCGGAAGCGCCGGCCTCGCGCAGCAGCTGCACGATTCGCCGTGATGTGGTGCCGCGCACGATGGAATCGTCGATGACGATGACCCTCTTGCCCTTGACGACGCCACGCACAGCGGAAAGCTTCATGCGCACGCCTTGTTCGCGCAATTCCTGCGTCGGCTGGATGAAGGTGCGGGCGACGTACTGATTCTTGACCAGGCCCATCTCGTTGGGGATTCCGCTGGCTTCGGAATATCCCGAGGCGGCCGACAGCGAGGAATTGGGCACGGCTACCACCATGTCGGCGTCCACCGGGGCCTCCTTGGCAAGGCGTGCACCGGCGCGCTTGCGTGCCGAATGCACGTTGACGCCGTCGATGTTGGAATCGGGGCGGGCGAAGTAGATGAATTCCATCGAGCAGATGGCCTTCTGCGTGTGCTCGGTGTATTTTTCGATGCGATAGCCGGAATCGTCGACGATGACGATTTCACCGGGCTCGATGTCACGGATGAATTCAGCGCCCACGGTGTCGAGTGCGCAGGTCTCGGAGGCGAGCACGTAAGCGCCGTTCTGTAGCTGGCCGATGGACAGCGGGCGGAAGCCATTGGGGTCGAGCGCGCCGATCATCGCGTCCTCGGTCATGAGCAGGTAGGCGAAGCCACCGTGCACGATGTTGAGGGATTCCTTGAGCTTTTCGATGAAGTTCGGCTGCTTGGAGCGGCGAATGAGGTGCATGAGCACCTCGGTGTCGGAATTGGAGTGGAAGATGGCGCCTTCGTCTTCAAGTTGGCGGCGCAGGGTGGGGCAGTTCGTCAGGTTGCCGTTGTGACACAGCGCCACGTCGCCGTCATGGAAGCGGAAGATGAACGGTTGGATGTTGCTCAACGCGCCCGATCCGCTGGTGGCGTAGCGCACATGGCCGATGGCCTTGTCGCCGGTGAGGCGTTCGAGCGAGCGCTCGTCTTCGAACACTTGGCTGAGCAATCCCAATCCGCGGTAGCCCGTGAGATGGCCGTTGCCGCTGGAGACGATGCCTGCACCTTCCTGGCCGCGGTGTTGAAGCGCGTGCAATCCGAAATACGTGAGTTTTGCGGCATCGGGATGACCCCAGACGCCAAAAATGCCGCACTCCTCATGCAGACCTTCGAGCTCAGCAGACATGCGCACTCCTTAGCTTGTTGCTGTTCTTCCAGATGTATTCGTGGGTTGTGGATGATTCCTGGCAGGTATCGAAACCCAGCATGTGAAGCGTTGACGGGGAACGGGACCTGCCCAGACGTTACGTTGATACATTACCAATCGGCGGCTACATAAAACACGCGTCATGCTTGGCGCGGACGGTGGGGATGCGTGTCCTGGTGGGACGGGGCTGTGGATAACTTATTTCGCACAACACGCCACGTCGGGGTTGCAAATGCATGCGTGTCAAAAAAGAAGGCGAAAGTTTTCCACATTCTCCCCTGTGAGGCTCTGGCATGGGGTAATCTCGGAGCACATATGAATTGGATTGCCTTTCGCGGTCGCCGCTGCGAAAGGTTCAGACGCGACGCGGCAGCCCCGTGTACCACGCGGAAGTGGCACAAGCGAAAGGACTGTCATGGGTGCGTCAGCTGTAGTGGACATGGGTGCATCGGTAGGTGCATCAACAGGTGCGTCGGGGGATGCGCGTGCGTCGGGCGTTGGAATGCCGCGATATACGACGCCTCCGAGCCAGTCGTCCACCTTCGGGGACGCCGTGGGAAGTCTCATCGGCGGGCGGTATCTGCTTCTCTTCGTGGTCGGCCGTGGAGGGATGTCCGTGGTGTATGCGGCGCGGGACATGACCCTCAACAAACTGTGGGCGGTGAAACACTGTCGGCTTCGCGATGATGAGCCGTCGATGCTGGCTGCGTTCCGGGCGGAAGCGGCATTCATCAAACGCTTCGATCATCCATGCATCCCGAGGATCGTGGACTTCGTGGAGGACTCTTCGGGTCTGTTTGTCGTCATGGATTATGTGGAGGGCGTGACCCTGCGCACCATCATCATCGATTCAGGGCGACAACCCGCCGGCACAGTCATGGAGTGGGCGTTGCAACTATGCGATGTGCTCGAATACCTGCATGGCAGAAAGACGCCTGTGGTGCATCGGGACATCAAGCCCGGCAACATCATGATTACGCCGGAAGGCAAGGTGCGTCTCATCGATTTCGGAATCGCCCATGAACGCTCTGGTCTTCCCGCGCAGGGGAGGGGCACGCCGGGCTTCAGCGCGCCAGAGCAGTTTGCTGCGGATGATGCTGATGCCCATGGCGACCGGGGACGCGATGAGTCGTGTCGCCGCACTGATCCGCGAGTGGATGTCTACGCGTTGGGAGCGACCATGTACGCCGCATTGACGGCTCGGCATCCTCGCCGGGGCGTGGATTGGGATGGCGTGGTGTGTGACAGAGGGCTGAGACAGGTGGTGGAGCGATGCATGGAGGACGATCCGGAGAAACGGTTCGCGTCCTGCGCACACGTGGCATACGCCTTGAAGCATTGCAATGACGAGGCTTTCCAAGCGACTGTGCGCAGACGCTGGCATGGTTTCGTGGCGACAGTGATTGCCGCTGCCCTGACGTTGGGGGCGAGCCCCTGTTGCGCTGCTGCCGCTTGGCACGTTCGCAACAACGACTATTCGCATTGGATGACGGCAGCCAGGCTTTCCGCGGATGCACGCCAGTCATGGCAGGCGTATCGACATGCGATACATGCCTCGCCTACGCATGCGGAGCCTTACGAAGAGATGATTCGCATGGCGAAGGCAGATGGCGTGTTTGATTCCCGTGAGGAATCGGAACTGTGTGATGAACTGACGGCGCATGCCGCTGAACTCGAATCCCAGACGGACGGATGGGGTCGGCTGTGCTATGACATGGGGATTTTGTATTGGTATTACGCGGATGCGGATGACGGGTGCGGCACAGATGAAACCGCTGATGGCTGTTGGGCGAAGCCACGCAACCATGCGATGGCGAGTGCATCGTCATGGATGCGGCAAGCGGTGGACGCTGGTGGTTTCGACGAATGGGAATCCGCACACGTGTATGCCGATATGGCGGATTTCTCCGTGCAGATAGTCCAACGCGCCAATGAAGGGACCGACACAGGACTCTATGCCACGTATTTCAGCAATCTTGAGCGGATGGCGGATATGGCGGCCGATGATGCAAATCCTGTGGTTTCGCTTTCGGTGGCGTGGCAGATTGTGATGGCGTTGCAAGTGTATCCGCGTCATTTCCGTTACGACGCCATAGCACTTGAGCGGATGCATGCACTCGGATCGCAAGCCATGCAGCTGGCAGTGCGCACGGAAGCCATTGGGCGCAAACAGGCGGATATGAAGGCTCGCATACTGCAGGCCACGGATGATTCCCGGGTGGCAGTGGAGCAGGCGTTTTCGGATCCGGGGACTGGCACAGAGCGCGAAGAGTGAGCGTGGAAGAGACGGACACGGTGAAGGAGATGATCATGGTAAAGGAGGGGACACGGTGATGGTGGAATCGATGATGGTGGAATCGGTGATGGAGGAATCATGGATGGGCCATGCTGCGCCGGTGCAGCCGGCGGAGTGGGCATGGCATGGTGTGTCCGCGCAGGCGTGGGCGTCGATGTCGAATATTGCCCTTGCTGTAGGTCTTGTGATCAGTCTGTGCGCTGCTGTGATGTATGTGGCCTGGGATGTGCATGCGATCCGCGCTGTGCTTAATGGTGGCCAGCGCCGCCGGGAGATACAGGAATACCGTCGCCGACATAGGGAGAGTGCAAGGGGCGGGGAGAATGCAGAAAACAAGGAAAATACAGCAAACAAGGGGTGCATGACGGCGCAAGTCGGGGATGCGGCTGTCCAGCACAATGGTGCGGCTCGTCAGCATTCGCAAGCTAAAAGAAAACCGACGGCTGATGATGTAACGGTGCTGTCATGTGAGGAATCGGATGCAACGGTGATGAGTCACGGGGCATCGCGGGGCTGTCGCGCCATCTTACGCAGCGAGCATGCCATATTGCGCAGCGACCGTGCGGTCGAGCTTCTAGGCGGTGAACTTCAGAACAGTGAATGTCAAAACAAAGCAACAACGCAACAGAGCGACAAAACGAAACAGCAGAGCAACAACGCAAAGCAACAAAGCAACAGTACAAAAGGAGGATGCATGAAAAGCAATCAAACGGAGCGCAATTGCATGAAAAGGAGCCGCACGGGTCGAAACCGCGCGGGAGCACGTCGCAGAATGCATGACCATCAGAAGCGGGACTGCATGGAATCCAGCCATGCGAAGCGCCGTGGCAGGGCAGACGCCCAGATCGCCGCCCGACGGCAATCGCGGCGCGCACTGTCGCTGCACACGGTGCGCATCATCGGTGCAATGCTGCTGACGATTCTGGTCTTTGGCTGCGCGTGGCTGGCAGTGGGCTTATCATCACCGCGATCCCATGCACATGACGTTTCCGATTCCGCGCTATCGCGGGAGGGACAATCTTCAGCGAGCCACCAGCCGCCTGTGACCGCCGGGCCATCTGATGGGGCAACAGGGGCTGGCGGAACAACGCAGACGAGTGGGAAAGCACAGGCTGATGCATCTGCTGATTCTCAGGTCTCCCCTGGCGGACACAACACGTCCGGCACTGTGCCCACGGTCGGGGTGGATGCAGAATCATCCTTTGCGGGGTACGCTGTGCGGGCGCATGTGGATGGCATTGGACGGAAGACAGGGCCTGTGGCTTTCAATGGGAACAGGGCGATGTCATTGGGCAAGGACGGTTCACCGGCCGAACTACGAATCACGGTATCGGTGTCCTGCGCCTCCTGTGAGGGTCCAGAAGGATTCACCACGTCAGCAGACGCCGGCCAGTCCTCTGACGCTTCGGGTCCTGTGTCACGCCCTGATTCCACGGACTCCGATCGTGATGCACCGGTCGCGATGCGCCTGCATGTTCCGGCACCCACGGATGCCTCGGGGAATGCGCTAGGTCTAGACGTGACGATGGAGAAACAGGTGGAATGGGTATCCGTTGCGGATAATGCCAAGGACGACGCCAATACCGAGGATGACGCCGTGGATGATGCTGCAGATGTTCCAGATGCACCAGACGTACGGAATGATTCCAGTGCGTCCAATGCGGATGATGCTACGGATGGTGCCGGCAAACCACACGGTGCGCGGGGCATGGTCTCCTTCTCGGTGACCGCAGAAGGCATGTACTCTCTCCCGGGCTTTACGGTGGATGTCGAATCCACTCAACAACGGACGACCTATGCTCTCTCCCGTGTATTGGCCGATTCTGATGACGCGCCGGACTATGACGCGGTGATCATCGACCAAGGCGAGACCCTGGGAAGAGGATTGGAAGTCAACGTCGTTCCAGTCGCAGATCCGTCTTCCGGCGAGGTGGATTCACAAGCATCATCCGCAACCCGCACCGTGGATGGATCCCGCTATTACTTCTCGTCGCCAGTGGAATTTGCGCTGACCGTGACCGACCGGTGGTTTGCGTTCTATCAGGCTGCCGGAAGCGCTCGAAGCACGGAGGGTACAGTTCGGGAAACGGACAACGAGGCAGCCACGCAAGCAGACGCGCAGACCGGGGCGCTCGCAGAAATCATTGCACGTGTGTCGGATGGTTCCGACCCTTCTGTGGTGACCGACTGGGCTGCCGAATGCGTCGGCGGCATGGATGACCACACCGATGCGGATTCCACACAGCAGGGCGACGCCGAGATGATGAACGGTGATGGTGGCGACCACGCCAATCAGTGGCGGATGCGGTGTGCATTGGGCGGAATCCAGACCGAGGGCATGTCGGCGCTGCGGGAAGGAACATATCGCTACACGGCCTCATACCAGGGGCTGCTTGGCACCCGGGAAACGATACGAACCTGCCATGATGCGGATGCCGGCATGCCTTTATGCGAATTCGTCGTAGACATGACCTCGCCCACGATCGGCAGCATGCGGGTCGACGGCGCTTATGAGCATGTGGGCGGATGGGTGCGCGTGCATCCAGGATTTCGCATCATTGCCGATGGCCTTGCGGATGAAAGGGCCGGATTGGCTGATGCGCAGCTGGGATGCATGGGTGCGCAGCAGGAATACGCTGATGCGCAATCGTACCCGGCAACACCACTGACAGTGGGTATGGAGGGCGATGCGGCATTCGTGGAGTTCCCCCGCGACGCATACAAGTGGGATTTATCGCGTCTCGGCATGACTGTGCGTGATCATGCGGGCAACAGCACGGTGATGCGCTTGTCTGATGCGCTGGTGAGTGTCACAGGCCAGTCATCGACGGGTGCCATGGCCGTCGTCATGGAACCGGAAGCTCCTTCTTCTGGCATCGTCCATGAGGAGTGTGCGCATGCCGTGGATCAATCGGCAACGCATGAATCCATGGCATTATGCTCTCGTCCCACGTCGGTCATGGTGCATATCGATGATGTGGCATTGGAAGCGATTCAATGGTCTGATCCCGGTCGCGTGATCGGCGTGGCATCCGTCGACGGGCGGGTGGTGCGCAGCATTGTTGCGAGAGAATTGCAATTGTCCCGCCCGCCTCAAGCGCCTGACGGGGTATTTCCCGCAGCGACACCGGTAGCCCGCGTAGGAGCGTATTCCTTCCTTGCGGATACTGATGGGTTGTGGGAGATCGACGTATGGGCGGCATCCTTGGCGAATGGACAGGATCTGGCACTAAGCGCAAGCCATGTGAGCTTCATCGTGGACATGACCCAGCCTCGACTGGACATGGAATTGAGCGCTCCCTCGAGCGTTCCATGGAACGCTCAGAGGGATGGACGATACTTCAATAGCGATGTGCACATGTCGCTTGAGTGCGTGGAACGCAATGCGCAGGATGGAGTCGCCCGTTTGGTCATTGAAGGCCAGGATACATCGGGGAATCCTGTGAGTGTGATTCCTGAACTGACATGGGATTACGTGGGGGATTCGCGGTGGCGTGCATCGTACTCATGGCATCAGGAAGGCAGCTTCGCTGTGCGGCTTGAGGCCGTGGACAAGGCAGGCAACCAGGCTCGCACAGTGATGATTCCGAAATTTGTGCTTGATTCCACTCAACCCAGCATCCACATTGATGGTGTCGAAGACTCGCACGCATATTCGGGAAGTGCGGCTATTTCCATTCGGGTGGACGAGCCAATGCTCGACGGAGGCGTTGACTGGAGCCTGTCCGGAGTACGAAGGGGAGCGATGCAGCCGGCTGTCGATGCGCAGGCGGATAGAACTGGCATGACGCTTGCCTTGGAGGATTTCTCGACTGAGCGGGACTTCGATGATGTCTATGACCTTCGGGTGTCCGCCCACGATAAGGCTGGCAATGTCGCAGAACGACATGTGAGGTTTTCGATTAACCGTTTCGGATCCACATACGCCTTTTCCGAAGCCACCGAGAGAGCACATGGCGCGTATTTGCGGGAAGCGACGGACATGGAGATTGACGAGATCAACGTGTCCGGGATTGCACCGGAGTCCGTGCAGATCCGAGTGGTGAGGGGTGATTCAGTGCGCTCGCTCGCGGAAGGCGAGTACCGCAGACTACAGGGAGATTCCAATGGATGGGGCATGACACGGTATGTGATTCCTGGTGCGACATTCAGCGAAGACGGTTGGTATCGGGTGCTTGTCTCATCGACCGATGCAGCCGGGAATCACTCAGACAATGCCAGATTGGGTGTGAAAGAGGGAGGCGCGGCGCAATCCAGTGCTGAGTTGTCATTCGCCGTGGACTCTACGCCGCCGCAAGTGCATGTGGGAGCTTCTGGCTCCGTGCATATGCATGATGCCATGATGATCGATCATGCACAGCTGTTCGTGGATGGCACTGCGGTGCGATATTGGGAAGGAGACGCTGGAGACGGCACGGTGGCGGATGTGCCAGCTGACGGCAATCAGCATGATGTCAGTGTTGTGGCAGTTGACAAAGCAGGCAACACAGCTGAAGAAAGTGCTCGCGTGCAATCGGCACGGCGAGGGTGGAGCGTATCCATCGCACCGATTCCGCCCTTGGATTCGATGCAGGGGAACCAAGCAACAGGGATGAACACGCTCCTTGTGCCCCTAGGAGTGGCGATTGGAGTCCCTTTGTGCGCCATCATGGTGAATCGAATCATGCACCATCATTCACGCAAACGTAGGCATGGGACCGCAAGTCATGCGCTCGCATGATGGAGTACCGTTATGTCCATATCAATATGTTGCACCACATCACCATGACGCATGGGGAGGGATTATGCCGGTTGCTTGGGCGCACGGGAATGCTGATGCTGCCAATCGCAGCAATGTGGTAGGCGGCACCTCCGCGGGAATTGAACCGGCCGACAGTGAGACTCAGACCGAGACCGAAGCCGACGATGAGTTCGCACATACTCGCGTCTACCGTGCGCGCCCTTATGCGGTGTATTCCACAATCATGGCGGTGTTGGGCAACAACAGGTATTTTTCGGTGGAATCCTTTGATATCGGGCGGATGACGGTCCGCTGCCGTGCACATGCGAGCGGCATTCTTTACGATGTGTCGGTCTCCGATCGGGGCGCTAAAGGATCTGCAGTGACTGTTCTTCCTGCTGCGGCATCTGATGGCACAGTGCCGCTTGCGGATGATTCCTTAGGCGATATCGGACCCTCCAGCGGTGACAGAGTCTTTGGTGATGTCAACGCCTCCAGCGATGCCGATGTGTCCAGCGATGCAAGGGCGGCGGATGGTGCTGTGCATGACGTTGCCGGTGTGCATGCTGATATAAGGACGCGTTCCGGCATGAACGTGCATTCCGATGTGGAGTCATTGTTCGCGGGCTTTCTTGCCGTGCTCCGTGCGGGAGATGTCATTGAAGGGTCGCGTCCAACCCAAGCGGCACAAATGGAATCAGCAGGGCACGAACCTGCAAGGATCGAACAGGCAAACTCGGAACCGGCGCGAACCCCGTTGGCGCAGAGGAATCCGGGCAGAGTGGTGGTGTCAGGGCATCATCTCGGGAGCCAAGCGGTCACTCGGCCAATGCAGGAAGGCGGCTCCGGTGTGAGAGGCCGTCGCATTGGGTCGCATCCGATCACAGCCATGGCGGACATCGAACAGGCGGCAGGCCAATCGTATCTTCCCGCCACCACAGGAAGCACAGCGATCATGCCCCAAGGCTCACTCATGCCGGTGCCACCGCCATCAACGCAGCCGGGGGAATCCGCGCGCGCTGACGTGACGGTCGCTGACATGGCATCAGTGGCACAGGATGCCGGTGCCGGCTATCATGCCGACGGCACTCCGGTGGCAAGCGGCAGAGCACAGATGGTGAAATCCATGGCAGGCAAGGCGGCGAGAGGTTTTCGGCGTGCATTAAGGTGGATGTGCTTGCGTTGGAACGTATGGCGAGGTGCACGTCCGCGCGCTGATGATGCGGACGGGAAACCAAGGGAGGATCACAATGACGCTGTCTCATCGCGATAGCAAGAACGTCTCTGACACAGATTCTGTCGCTTCCGGCGGCACTGACTCCGATAAGGCGAAGCCGTCGAGGCAGTCGAAGACGAGCGGTGCCTCTGCCGGTGCCGCTTCAACAGCCTCTCGCAATGTGAAGGTCGCTGAAGCAGTCGGCGTTGCCTTGGGAATTATGATTGTCGCAGCCATCGTCGCCGTGCTGGTGTTCCTCGCATCGCGGTCCTCGGGAAGCGAAGCGCAGATGGACTATTCCTCGGATTGGTCCACTCCCTCAGACGCGCCTTCCGAGGGATCGAGCGCCGCATTGGAGCGCTTGGGCGCCACGTATCAGCTCGATGATGCGGGCGGTACGGCTGATTTTGGTTCTGACCAGACCATCTCCTGGTCGGTCGCGTCACGCGACGGCAAGACGGTCCTTCAGTATGCGAATTCCATGGGCGTGCCCATCACAAGCTTCTCCGTCACATACACGCTGAAAAGCTCAGGTTCCGCCACTGATGTGAAAGCGGCGTTGGATGCCATCACGGGTGGTTTCACCGGCGACATCGACGATTCCGAGCTCTCCACTTGGAAAATCGGCTGCTCGGGAAGCAGCTACTCCCCGTCAGGGGCAAGCGGCGAGACTTCAGCATGCGTGCTGGGCGGCTATCAATTGACCGACGCCAGCCAGCTTTCCGCATTCCGCCCGGTGTCATTGAGCCTCACAGCAGTGGATGCGACTGCCGGTCGCATTGATGATTACGCGTATTCGTTCACATCGAATTCCGCCACCGTGACCACGGCCAGCACAATCGGCGGTTGGCCGGGCGACACCATGTCTGCGCGCATCCCCGAACCTATGGGGCAGGTGTATTACGATGTGCGCGAAACCGACGAAGGCATGTCATTCTCCATCCTCGAGACCGGCACAAGCACCGTATACGATTCCTATGTCTCGCAATGCACAGGCATGGGGTGGGTTGTGGAAAGCTCATCTGATGGCTCCACATCCTTTGTCTCCAAGGATGGCTATACGCTTACCGTGGCCAGCAATCCCGGAGCCAGCAGCGTCGACGTGCTGCTGCTGTCCGATGCTGCGCAATCCGCCGACGCCAGCTCCAGTACTGATTCCAGTACAGGCGATGCCGCATCTTCCAGCAGCACCCAGTAGTACCTAGGAGCGCCCGATAGCGTCCGGGCAGCGCCTTGGTAGTGTCTGGTAGCCGCCCAATAGCGGCACATATGCAAATCGGCCCGCCGGACAGCCGACGGACCGATTTGCATTCTGCATGTGAGCGAGGCAATCGCCTACGAAGCGGAATGCGCCTTATGCGGTGAAGTACTCCACGCCGCCTTCAAACAGCGGCTGGAACTTGTCGCCGGGCACATTGCGATACACGTTCTCACCCGTGCGCTCCGAATGGCCCATCTTGCCCAGCACGCGGCCATCCGGGCTCGTGATGCCTTCGATGGCGAGCAGCGAACCGTTCGGATTCACGCTGAGGTCCATGCTCGGCACGCCATTCTCGTCAACATACTGCGTGGCGATCTGACCATTGCGCTTGAGGGAGTCAAGCACATCATCGGATGCCACGAAGCGGCCTTCGCCGTGGGAGATGGCGATCGTGTGCACGTCACCCACGCTCGTCTTGGCAAGCCACGGGGACTTCACGCTGCTCACGCGCGTGCGCACGAGGCGGCTTTGGTGACGGCCGAGGGTGTTGAACGTCAGGGTGGGGCATGCGTCAGTCATCGGCACAATGTCGCCGAACGGCACAAGACCCAGCTTGATGAGCGCCTGGAAGCCGTTGCAGATGCCAAGCATCAGGCCGTCGCGGTTCTTGAGCAGGTCGCGCACCGCGTCGGTGACGGCGGGGGAGCGGAAGAACGCGGTGATGAACTTCGCGGAGCCATCCGGCTCATCGCCGCCGGAGAAACCACCGGGGATCATGACAATCTGGCTCTTGCGGATCTCGTCCACGAGCTGTGCCGTGGAGTCGGCAACAGCCTGGGGCGTGAGGTTGTTGATGATGAGCGTCGTCACATCGGCGCCCGCGCGGCGGAATGCGCGTGCCGAATCGTATTCGCAGTTGTTGCCGGGGAACACCGGGATCACCACGTGCGGCTTCGCGCCCTGTGCCAGAGCGGGAGCGGTGCGGCGCGTCGTCGCCACGTCGGACGTGACGGTCTCCACTGCATCGCCTGCGCCACGGTACGGGAACACGGATTCGATGCCGCCTTCCCACGCGTCCTGCAGTGCATCAAGGTCAAGCGTCTCGCCGGCTGCCGCGAATGCATAGTCGTCGGTCGTCGTGCCGATAACGGAGCAGAACATGTCGGTGGTGGGCTTGGGCAGCTGCGCGTCATCGGCGAGTTCCACGAAGAACGTGCCGTACAGCGGGGCGAACAGCGCATCCGCTGTCACTTCGGGCTCCAGCGCGAGACCGATGCGATTGCCCAAGGTCATCTTGAACAATGCTTCGGCGGCGCAGCCGTAGCCAGGCGTGGAGATAGCCAGCGCCTTGCCATCGGCCACCAAGGCTTCGACAGCAGCCATGGCCTGCTTCATGCCTTCTGCGGTCGGCGTGAGCTTGTCATCGCCGTACATCGGGGTGATGCAGGCAACGCGATGACCGGCACCCTTGAATTCCGGCGACACCGCGCGGGCGGCGGGACCCACCGCCACAGCGAAGGCGATGAGGGACGGCGGCACGTCGAGGTTCTCGAACGAACCGGACATCGAATCCTTGCCGCCGATGGCTCCAACCTCAAGATCAAGCTGTGCCATGAGAGCGCCGAGCACGGCTGCAGTGGGCTTGCCCCAGCGTTCCGGCTCTTCTCGCAGCTTCTCGAAGTATTCCTGCAGCGACAGGTACGCGTCCTCGCGGCGGAAGCCAGCGGCAACGAGCTTGCTCACGGCTTCGACGACAGACAGGTAGGCACCCGTGTACTGGTTCTTCTCCATGATGTAGGGATTGAAGCCCCATGCCATCGCGGAAGCGGTGGTCGTCTCGCCATCCACAGGGAACTTGGCGACCATGGCCATCGTCGGCGTCAGCTGACGGCGGCCGCCGAAGGGCATGAGCACCGTCGACGCGCCAATCGTGGAATCGAAACGCTCGGAAAGGCCCTTGTTCGAGCACACGTTGAGATCGGTGACAAGAGCGTGCATGCGTTCGGCAAGGCTGCCCGACTGCCACGGCGTGGCATACGGCAGTGCCGCCTCCACATGGATGTCCTGGTGCTTGGGTGCGCCGTTCGATGCAAGGAACGCACGGGACAGGTCGACGATCGCGTCGCCGTCCCACACCATGCGCACGCGCTTTTCCTCAGTCACCTTCGCGATCGGCGTCGCCTCGAGGTTCTCTTCGCGGGCATAGCCGAGGAATTCCTCCACGTCACCGGCTGCAACAGCGACGGCCATGCGTTCCTGAGATTCCGAAATCGCCAGCTCCGTGCCGTCCAGGCCTTCGTACTTCTTCGGCACCTTATTGAGGTCCACATACAAGCCGTCCGCAAGCTCTCCGACAGCCACGGACACGCCGCCGGCGCCGAAATCATTGCAGCGCTTGATAAGGCGCGTCGCATCGCCGCGGCGGAACAGGCGCTGCAGCTTGCGTTCGACGGGCGCATTGCCCTTCTGCACTTCAGCGCCGTCCTTCTCCAAGGACTCGACGTTGTGCGACTTGGAGGCGCCCGTGGCACCGCCGATGCCGTCGCGGCCGGTGCGACCACCCAGCAGGATGATCACATCGCCGGGCTGCGGTTCCTCGCGGCGCACATGGTTGGCCGGCGTGGCGCCCACGACGGCGCCCACCTCCATGCGCTTGGCCACGTAGCCGGGATGGTAGATTTCGTTGACCTGGCCGGTCGCCAAGCCAATTTGGTTGCCGTAGGAGCTGTAGCCTGCGGCTGCCTTCGTCACGATCTGGCGCTGGGGCAGCTTGCCCTCCAGCGTCTGCGAGATAGGCGTGCGCGGGTCTGCGGCGCCGGTCACGCGCATAGCCTGGTACACGTAGCTGCGTCCCGACAGCGGGTCGCGGATGCAGCCGCCGATGCAGGTGGCGGCGCCACCGAAGGGCTCAATCTCGGTGGGGTGGTTGTGCGTTTCGTTCTTGAACAGGAACAGCCAATCCTGCTGTTCGCCATCCACATCCACCTTCACCTTGACGGTGCAGGCGTTGATCTCCTCGGATTCGTCAAGATTCTTCAAAATCCCCTTGGCCTTGAGGTACTTGGCGCCGATCGTGCCGATGTCCATGAGGCACACCGGCTTGCTGTCGCGGCCCAGCTCATGGCGGATCTGCAGATACTTGTCGAACGCCTTCTTCACCACGGCGTCATCGATCGTCACATCGGTGAAGCGCGTGCCGAACGTCGTGTGGCGGCAGTGGTCCGACCAATATGTGTCAATGACCTTGATTTCGGTGATCGTGGGGTCGCGGTGCTCTTCATCAGCGAAATACTGGCGGCAGAACTGTGCATCCGCCAGATCCATCGCTAGGCCGTGGTCGTCGATGAACTCCTGCAGCTGGTCGTCCGTGTAGTCGCGGAAGCCGTCGATGACTTCGACCGGCTGCGGCTTGGGCACGGCGACGTGAAGCGTCGTGCGGGGTTCGAGGCTCGCCTCGCGTGCCTCCACCGGGTTGATGACGTACTTCTTGATGGCGGCGATGTCCGCGTCGCTCAGGTTTCCGGTGAGCACATACACGATGGCGGAACGCACGGCAGGGCGATCGCCTTGGCTGATGAGCTGGATGCATTCGCTGGCGGAGTCAGCGCGCTGGTCGAACTGGCCGGGCAGGAATTCGGTGGCGAACACCACGTCATCGTCGCCCACGGTGGGCATCGATTCGGAGGCATCATCGGTCTGCGGCTCGCTGAACACGGTGGGGATGCACGAATGGAACAGGTCCTCCGTGATTCCTTCCACATCGTAACGGTTGATCATCCGCAGATTCTGCAAGCCGTCGATGCCCAGGATCGTGCGCAGTTCATTGGCGAGCTGCTGAGCCTTGACATCGAAGCCGTGCTTCTTTTCCACATAGATGCGAAAAACCACGGAGGTGTCCTTTCTGTGACTATTTGGTTATTGCGACTGTTTGGCTGTTGCGTTCGTTGTGCGCGGCGCATTGCCTGTTGATTGGTGCGTCTGGTCGTTCCTGCGGATGTTTCCCGCCGGGAACCCGACAGATGGGCAGCAGATAGAAAATCGGCGCGGGCCAGCGTGCGCGGGCATCCCATTGATGCATCCGTCGCACGCCTGCCTGCGCCGATAATCATGTGCGATTCATGAGAGTGAACGCGGCGATTGAATCCAGCGAATCCTGGAATCAGGCGATGCCCTTGGACTTGGCGAGGTCCTCGAGGCGGCTGCAGATATCTTCGTAAGCCGGGATGATGTTGCCCAGATCGCGACGGAACAGATCCTTGTCGAGGTGCTCAATGGAGCCATCGGCGGTGGCGTTCCACAGACGGCAGGTGTCGGGCGTGATTTCATCCGCCAGGAGGATCGTGCCGTCGGAGGTCATGCCCATCTCGATCTTGAAATCGATGAGGTTCACGTCGATGGACTTGAAGATGTCGATGAGGGCGCGGTTGATTTCGCGCGTCTTGGCGGAGATAACCTCCAGCTGTTCGCGGGTCGCCAGACCCAGCGCCAGCAGGTCATCGTCGTTGATGAATGGATCGCCCAGTTCATCGCTCTTATAGCAGAACTCGAGGATCGGCTGCTTGAGGGCCGAACCTTCCTTCACGCCGTAGCGCTTGGAGAAGGAGCCGGCGGCGACGTTGCGCATGATGATCTCCAGCGGGAACATCGTCATTTTGCGCACGAGCTGCTCGTTGTCAGAAATCTGCTTGATGAAGTGGCTGGGGATGCCGCGCTTCGCAAGCAGCTTGAAAATCAGGGTGGTGATGCGGTTGTTCAGCTCGCCCTTGCCCTGGATCTGCGCCTTCTTCGCGCCGTTGCCGGCGGTGGCCTGGTTCATGTATTCGACCCACAGAACGTCGGGATCGTTGGTTGCGTACAGCTTCTTAGCCTTGCCCTCGTAGAGCTTGCCCAGTTTCTCCATCATTGCCTTTCGTATGCGATGAAAGTTGTGAATGCAAAGGAGCAGGAGTTCCTCGAACCCTTTCACAGTACCAATAACCGCCTACATGCCACGCGGCAGGCGCAGCGGGAAGCGCTGCGCGCGGCATGGCAAGCAGGCGGTTTGTTTTGAGGTTGCTGTTGACCTGTGAACGGGTGGCGAAAACCATGGGGTCGGTGGAGCGTTAAGCAGGGTGACCCCATGGTTTTGGGCGCCGTTCAGTCCACTGTGATGTGCAGTGTGTCGAGCACTTGGCGCGTCAGGTTGCGTGCGTCGGTTTCGTCTGCGCCGGCAGCCAGCACGACGCCCATGCGGCGATGGCCGCCGTTGACGCCAGGCTTGCCGAAGATGCGCACGTCGGTCTGGGGAATCGCCAGTGCCTGCGGCAGATGGGAGAACTCCACCTGCCCTGTGCCTTCGACGACGATCGCGCGGCTTGCACACACGCCGGAGGTGCGCAGCAGCTCCACTTCGCTGTCGCTGACCGGCACGCCAAGCACGGCGCGTGCATGCAGCGCGAATTCGCTGAGACGCTGCGAAATCATCGTGACCATGCCAGTGTCATGCGGTCGGGGAGAGACTTCGTTGAACAGCACGCGGCCGTCCGTGAGCACGAAAATCTCCACGCCGAACACGCCCCAGCCCTTCTCGCCATGCTTATGAGCGATGTCCGCCAGGCCGCCCACCATCGTGCGCGCGATGTGCTGCGCCTTCTCGAGCACATCGGAAGGCACACGCGCCGGCTGCCAGGATTCGCGATAATCGCCGTCCACCTGCACGTGCCCCACCGGCTGGCATGTCACGATGCCATCGCTGGAGCTGACGGTGAGCACGGTGAGCTCGTAGTCGAGCGGCGCAAGGGCTTCCACGATCACACGCGACACTTGGTCGGTGTGCCCTGCGGCGGCGCGGCGTCCCACCTGGGCTTCATGCCACGCGGCTTCGATGGCATCCGGCGTGCACACGACGGACTGGCCATGACCAGAAGAGCTCATGATGGGCTTGACCACGCACGGATATCCGACCTGCTCGGCGCCGGCCTTGAGTTCGTCGAGGCTGTCGGCGAAACGATACGGCGTCGTGGGCAGGCCGAGCGTCTCATGGGCGAGCACGCGCAGGCTCTCGCGGTTCATGCAAATGGCGGCAATCTGGCAGCTGGGCACGACCTGAACCCCGCGGTTCGCGGCCTTCTCCAATTCCTGCGTGGCGATGGCCTCGACCTCCGGGATGATGATGTCGGGCTGCACGTCGGCAATCGCAGCGTCGAGTTTCACGGGATCGGTCATGTCGAACACGCGGTATTCGTGCGCGACCTGCATGGCAGGTGCGCCCTCGTAGGCATCGGCGGCGCACACGTGGGCGCCCAAGCGCATCAACTCAATGCTGATTTCTTTGCCGAGCTCACCCGAGCCCAGCAGCAGCACCTTCGTGGGGTGCTTGCCCAGTGGCGTGCCGAGCGTGTAGTCGACAGCGGTCTGCTGCGGTGCGGACACGGCTGCGGGAGTGAAGGTTGCGGATGCTTCGGATGCTTCGGTGGATGCGGTCCCTGATTCGTTGCTCATGCGTCTCATTGTGTCATTGCCGCCCGACGGTGCGAGCGCGCGTGGGACTTAACGTAATACAAGACGTAATGCAAGCGAGCGGGATGCTGCAGGAGCGTGCGGGACATTGCAGAAGTGCGGGGATGCTGCAGAAGTGCGGGGGATGTTACAGTTGAGGCGTGAGTGCAACGATGGTGTTGCCTTGGCTCTCCAGAGGGAATTGCGCATGCGCAGAGCTGATATTTGTGCGTGGGCAGTCTCGCGCTAGCATGCAAGCGCTGACGGGCAGTCGCGCGCTAGCAGGAGGATGAGAGAAACAGGATGGCGAAGGGAAGCAGGGGCGTGAGATGGAGCGAGTGAAGCAGACAACAGGCACGAAAGCGGTTGACCGACAGGCTGCACAGGCTGTGCCGGATTCCCCTTTGACCATTGCGTTGGTGGTCGATACCGCAGGCAACGAAGGCAATGGCACATCGAACTCCGCATTGCAATATGCCCGTGAATTGAGCAGACAAGGCCATGTCGTCCGGTTGGTCGGCATTGGTTCACCGGAGTATCCGGTTGCACAACGGCATGTTCCGCTGGTTTCCTGGGTTGCCGCAAAACAGCAGATGCAATTCGCCCAGCCTGACACTGGGGTGTTTCGCAAGGCATTCCAAGGGGCGGACGTCGTGCACGTGTATCTGCCGTTCAAATTCGGACGTGTGGCGGTGCGCACCGCGCATGAAATGGGGATCCCTGCGACGGCTGGATTCCATTTACAGCCAGAGAACGTCCTGTATTCCGCTGGGCCGTTGCGGTATATCCCCGGTGCATCGTCCTTCCTTTACTGGCTGTTCGACCGCATGTTGTACCGGCATATCCGGCATATCCACACGCCCTCGCATATGATCGCGGCGCAGCTGCGGGCACACGGCTACCGTCAGCGACTGCACGTGATTTCCAACGGATATGCACCGCGGTTCACCTCCAAGCAGCAGCGCGAACCGGGTTCGCCCTCTCCTCGGCCGTTCAGGATTGTCGCCTCGGGGCGCCTTGCGGGCGAGAAGGACCATGCGACGCTGATTCGGGCGGTCGCGTTGAGCCGCCACGCTAAGGACATCGAATTGCTGATCTGCGGCACCGGTCCGTTGCAGCGAGAACTGCGACGCATGGCAGGGGAGCTGCTGCCGGGCCGTTGGTCGATTGGTTTCCACGACAATGCGCAGATGCCGGCGTTGCTGCGTTCATGCGATCTGCTGGTGCATCCTTCGATCGTGGATATTGAATCGCTGAGCGTGCTCGAGGGCATGGCATCCGGTTTGGTTCCGGTGATTGCGAAATCCGAGCAGAGCGCGGCGGGGCAGTTCGCTCTTACCGATCACTCGTTGTTCGATGTCCGGGACCCGGTCATGCTCGCTCGGCGTATCGATTGGTGGATCGAGCATCCTGACGAATTAAGCCATTGGGGCGCTGTGTATGCCGAGCACACGCATGAGGAGTATTCCATCGAGTCGTGCGTGCGCAAGTTCGTCGCAATGGAACGCGAGGCGATCGCTGACTTCGATGGCGTGGCATGAGGTGGTGTGGCGTGAGGCGGCGTGTCAGTTTCGTGGAATTCGCAGAATCAATGCAACGCGGCGACGGGTGCGTTCTTGAGAACAAGCGCTTCCAAATAAATTCGCGACACGCGGAACACGGGTGGCGATATTCGTGTATAGTTTCGTCTGTTGCCTGCTGAAGTTCCAGTCATGGAGTTCAGCAACAGCAGCGATGGTGGGCGTAGCTCAGTAGGTAGAGCCCCTGATTGTGGTTCAGGAGGTCGCGCGTTCGAGCCGCGTCGCCCACCCTCCCGGGTCTTGGAACTTGAAGTTCCAAGACCTTTTTCATTTCTCGTGCTGTTCCGTACCTGTAACTTCCGTCTTCGGCGAGTAGTTACTGGGTCGCCGAAGACGGAGGTTTGGGTTCCGTTTTGAGGGGTTGTGACTTCCGTCTTCGGCGAATCCTGAGTCTGTCGCCGATTGGGGAGGTTTGAGGGTTCCATTGGGTGCCTGTATCCTCCGTGTTCGGCGAGTGGTTGTTGGGTCGCCGAAGATGGAGGTTTGGGTCCTGTTTTCCGGGCCTGTAACTTCCGTCTTCGGCGAGCGGTGGATCTGTCGCCGAAGGGGGGAGGTTGGAATCCTGTTTTAGGAGGTGTGACTTCCTGTGGCAGCGGGTTACGGGGTCGTCATTGGTGAAAACATGCGGCGGCGGGTATGGGTTTTCATCGGTGAGGCATGCGGTGATTCCCGGGGCGGTGGGTCGTGGATTCGATCACTGGGGTATGCGGTGTCCTCGCCTGTGGCGGCACACCTGCCATGAGGCATATAGGAACCAAAGTTAGTGCTTATTCTCCCAGCAGGCGTTGTGCCCGTAGGCATGTCGTGGTGTCGAACTTGGTTCCCGTATGCCTGATTTCAATGGTGGTATTCGTTGAGGGGAGAGGACGACGCGACGGAACTTGACACCGCCATCGGGAATATTCGATTCGTGTTCCTCGCCAGAAAGAAACAGCCTGCATGATTCCGGCAGACGAATTGCTGGAAACATGCAGGCTGTGCAAGCTGCGGTGCAAGCCGGAGTGTCCGGACGTGCCGACTGCGTGTCTACGACATGGACGTAGGCGAGCAGGAGCCGCCACCGGTATCATCGCCGCTGTCGTCGCAACCTGGCAGGGGTTTGCGACCGCTCCGGTCGCTCCGGTTGCTCCGCTCCGCCATCTCAATCGTCCGTCTGCGCGCTCACAGCAAAATGAAACGCGGGACCATTGGAATTCCAACGATCCCGCGTTTCATGCAGGTTGTGCACGATGCGACTTGCAGGTGGTGTCGCGATATGCGTCAGTCGACGACGCCGCCTTCCACCACGATGTCATCGGGGTTCACTTCGTCGCCGTACACCGGTTCCAATGTCTGCTTGTAGTCATTGTGGAAGAAGTTCTCGGTGCCCAGTTGCTTGATCTCGGAATTGATGTAGTCAAGCAGCTCCTTGTTGCCTTTCTGCACCGCAGGCGCGATGGTCTGCGCTTCGCCGAGCTTCGTGATGCCCACGGTGAAACCGGAATTGGACTTGGCCCATGCCAGCACCTCGGTGTTGTCGGTGGAGAATGCGTCGCCACGGCCATCGAGCAGTGCATTGTAAGCATCCGCGTACTGGTCGTACTTTTGCAGCGTGACGTTCGGATAGTTCTTCTCGAAATACGTTTCTGCGGTCGTGCCCTTGGCCACGATGAGGGTCTTGCCATCGAGCTGGCTCACATCGGTGATCTGTGCGCCGTCAGGGGAGACGACACCCAGGGACACCTTCATGTACGGGTCGGCGAAATCGACTTTCTCCTTGCGGTCGTCGGTCACGGTGAAGTTGGCGAGCACCACATCCACCTTGTTCGAGGTGAGCACATCCACGCGCGCGGCGGGGTCAACGGAGGTGTATTCGGGCTTCACACCGAGATCCTTGGCGAGGCGTTCGGCGAACACCACGTCATAACCGGCGTAATTGCCCTTGTCGTCTACATAGCCGAACGGTGCCTTATCGGAGAACACCGCAACTTTGAGCACGCCGGAGCTTTTGATTTCGTCAAGCGAGCGTGCCTGTGCATTGGCTGCGGAGCTGGACGCAGACGATGTGGAGTCCGAGGGCACTTCGGCCTTCGGTCCGCATGCTGCGAGGCCAAGCGCCATGATGGCTGCGGTGGCAAGTGCCGTGATGGTGCGCGTTGCCTTGCGCGCGTTGGTGAGTGTGAGAGACATGTGTCCTCCTTCGTGTTCCTTGTTCTGTGTTGTAGAAAAATCAATCTGTGGTATGGCCGTCGTGCCGCTTGTATTCGAAAGATCCGAGGAATTTCTTGGCTCGCTCGGACTGCGGATGCGTGAAGAATTCCTCGGGATTGTCGGTGCTATCGACAATCGAGCCATCCTCCAGCAAAATCACATGGTCGGCGATCGCCTCGGCGAAACGCATCTCATGGGTGACAAGCACCATCGTCTGGCCGTTGTCGGCAAGTTCAAGCACCACGTCCAGCACTTCGCGCACCATTTCGGGGTCAAGCGCCGCTGTGATCTCGTCCAGCAGCAGCACTTCGGGGTGTTCGATGAGCGCACGGCAGATGGCCACGCGCTGGCGTTGCCCGCCGGACAGCTCATGCGGCCACGAATCCGCCCGATCGGCCAGATGCACGCGTTCGAGAAGCTGCATGGCTTCGTCGCGGACCTGCGCGGGCTTGCGCTTGAGCACAAGGGTGGGTGCCATCGTGATGTTGCCCAGCACGGTCTTGTTGGGAAACAGGTCGTAGCTTTGGAACACCATGCCGATGCGGGTGCGCAGTGTGCTTGCGCGTTTGCTGCGGCCGGTGAGTCTGCCCGGCTTGCCTTCGTCAATCACCTGCCCGCGCAGGGCAATAGTGCCGCCTTGGACGGGTTCGAGGCCTGCGATGGCGCGCAGCAGCGTGGATTTGCCGGAACCCGACGGGCCGAGCACCACGAGCACCGAGCCTTTGGGAACGTCGAACGATACGTCGTTGAGCACGGGAGCGGAGGCATGAGCGTAGGTCTTAGTCAGGTGGCGCACGGACAGCGCCGCTTGCGTCGAATTCGCGACTGCCGGGGTCGGCATGGATTGTGCCGAATCGGCTGTATTGGTCTGAGCTGTATCAGTCATGGGACCACTTCCTTTCGAGGTGGCGTGCCAGCAGCGACAGCGGCCAGCAGATGAAGAAGTACATGAGGAATATCGCACCGTAGATCCACAATGCGCCGTCAGGGCAGCGGAAACGGTAGACGTCGATGATTTGCTGCCCGACCTTGACGACCTCGACCACGCCGAGCAATACGGCGAGGGATGTCGTTTTGACGATTCGTGTCGCCAGGTTCACTGACGCGGGCAGCATGCGGCGCAACGCCAGCGGAATGATGATGCGCGTATATGTCTGCCAGGTCGAAAGTCCCAGCACATACGCTGAATCGTATTGGGAAGCAGGAATGGATTGCAGCGCGGTGCGCACCAAATCGCCCAGTTCCGCCCCGCCCCACAGGATGAACACAAGCACGCAGGCGCCAGTGGCGTCCAGGTTCCAATTCCACAAGCGCGCCAAGCCATAGAATGCGATGAACAACAACGCCAGCTGCGGCATGATGCGGATGAAATCCAAGTACAGGCGCATGAGGAAGCGCACGAACACATTGCGCCGCGTCATGAGCCATCCGGTGACAAGCCCCACGGGGATACTGCCAGCGACCGATACGACGGCAATCCACACGGTCACCCACAGGCCGGACAGGAGTCGAGGCAGAACGGAAGGCTGCAGCAACAGTTCAACGCCGCTCATAGTCGAACCTCCTTTCCAGCCACAGGCCGAACAGTGAAATGGGCAGCAAAATCACCAGATACGTCACGATGAGCAGGAACAGCGATTCGTAGGTGCTGTAATACATGCCGATCAGATCACGCGTGACATACATGACGTCCGCCAGCGCAATCGCCGAGACGACGGACGATTCCTTGATCAAGAAGATAACGTTCGCCACAAGGGCCGGCACACACAGGCCGAACGCCTGCGGCAGCACCAGGCGGCGCAACGTCTGCCATTTCGACAACCCCAGCACGTAAGCCGCTTCGTATTGCGAGGCAGGCACCGTCTGCAACCCGCCGCGGAACGCTTCGCTCATGTATGAACCGCCGAGGAATCCCAATCCCACGATGGCGCACGTTTCCGAACTCCACACAATGCCCAGCTTGGGGAAGCCGAAGTACAGAAAGTACAATTGAATCAGCAACGGCGTATTGCGGCTCAGTTCAATGTAGAATCTCACAATCTGCCGCAGCACCGGTATGCGCGTGATTTCCACGAGGGCGCATACAAATCCCACGCCGATTGACAACGCTATGCCCAGCACCGAAATATACAGGGTGATGAGGGCGCCATTGACGAAGAATGGTGCGTAGCGTGTTACGAAAGACCAGTCGAACAATCGGCAATCCTCCTTCTTGTGCTCTTTGTAAGGTACTCGCCTGAGTTTTCTGACGCACCGATTCGCTATAGGCAAATTCGATACCCTCTTATTCTGTCGAGGCAAACGGACGGGTAGAGTGGGGAAGGTGTTTGTCGCTGTCATGGTTGTGTACGTCGCATTGGTGATGTACGGCATTTCGTTGCTCACATTAGGTGACGATGAATCCGCCGCGCAAAGCCGTGTGATCCGCAAGGCTCTGCGCGGCGTTGCGCTCGTGGCGCTGGTGGTGTCCGCGATCGTAGCGTTTCGTTCGCAGCGCCTTGCGATGCTGGTGATGGCAGTGAGTGGGTTCGTTGTGCTTGCATCGGTGGCACTGCTGTGCCGGCGACGTCAGGGCGAGTGCACGGTCCGGGTGCCGGGCGTGTATCTGGGGGAGGACGCTCGCATCGGTCTCAATGCTCGGGATGAGGCGGGGAATTTGCAGCCCTTGCATACTCCTTTCTTCCAATACCAGTATGACGGCGATCTTTACTGCACGCCGTCCCAAGACCTTGTGTTTGCTTCGACGCTCAGCTCGGACTTCCACGAGGGGCGGTTCTATTGGCTGTGTGTCGATCCCGACGAGCCGTGGCGCTGCCGGTATTCCCGGTATGTGCGCGGGGCGGGGCAGGCGATGGCCGTTGCATTCGTTTTCCTTGCATTCTGCGGGCTGATGCTGCTGTGGGCTGCTCCCGCGGTCGTGGCATGATGCCATGCAGGTAGCGACGATGGACAGTCGAGCAGCAAATCGTGGCGCAGGCAATCAATTGTGATGCGGGGAATTGTGCTGCAGGCATGTGCGGCACAGGGAACTGAACTACAGCACAGGGAACTGCGATACAAGGAACTGCAGACAGAGAACGGCGCTGAGAAGCCGCGTCGCATACTGCGCATCGGGTAAGTAAGGAGTCACGCATTGGGCAACACCACATTCGGCAACCGCGTGTCCGGCAACCACGCATCTCCTCGTATCAAGCCGTCGGATGATCCATCACATGCCGAACGCCTTTCTGCCAGACAGCTTCCGCTGCGCATGCGCAAATACATGGACAACGCGGCGCTGTTCCGCTGCCCGCTGTGCGCCGCCTCCGCGACGACGCAAGAGCCCGCAGACGAGAGTGGCGATAGCCCCGATAGCGTGGGCGGCGTCGAGGCCATCGAGCGCATGGATGTGCATCCGCGCGGATCGGCGCTCGCATGCGACGTGGGCCATACCTTCGATGTGTCGCGCAAGGGATACGTGAACTTCGTCCCCTCCCAAAAGCCTCTCAAAGGATATTCGAAGGCGTTTTTCGAGGCGCGTCGCGAATTCCTCTCATGGGGCTATTACGACCATGTGCTGCAAGCCGTGTCCCAGGTCGTGCTGAAAGCGTCCGCCGACGCCAGCGTGAATGACCAGTTTCGCGTGCTCGATGCTGGATGCGCGGAAGGATATTATCTGCGCGGAATTCGTCAGGCCATTCAAACAGCAGATGCGGAAGCCAATGAAGCGGATGTCAACAGCGCAGGGACCAGCGGCGCAGAGGTCAGCAGCGCACAGGTCACAGACGGCGCACAACCCGCCGCGGCCGCCGCGGCCGCCGCAACCCTGCTGATCGGCGCGGACATCTCCAAGGATGCTGTGCGCCTTGCCGCCGGGGGAGGGGACCCGAACCTATGGATTGTGGATGACGTGGCGAACTTGGCGCTCGCCGACGCTTCCATGGATTGCATCCTCAATGTGTTCACCCCCGCCAATTACCGTGAATTCCGCCGTGTGCTGCGCCCCGGTGGAATGTTGGTGAAAGTGGTGCCCGGACCACGGCATCTCGAACAGCTGCGGCGCGTTTTGGGAGACGGCGAGCATGACGAGGGCGATGTGATACGCATCTTCCAGCGCAATTGCGACACCACGGCCGTGATTCCCGCCACGCGAACCTTCGACGTGCCGCCGGACCGTGTGCCCACGCTCATCGGCATGACGCCTCTGGCATTCCGTTTGGATGAAGCGCAGCGGCGGAAAATCATGGTATCCCGCATCACCATCGACGCCCGTGTGCTTGTGGGCGTGCTGCGGCCGGACGAAACTCCGGATGCAATTGCGCAGACCACAGCAAACAATCCAAAGTAAACAATCGATAAATAAGGCGGACGCGCGTTCATGTCGCCGCAGTTGTGCCGTAAAATTGCCTTCGAGATTACCGCTGAGATAAGGGGGCAATGTCATGTCGCATTCTGCTAAGGACGAGGATCCTGAAGGTTTTGCGATAACCGGGGAGCGCGCTGCCCGCGATGGGCGCGGTGAGAGTATCCCCGCCCATGATTACGGGGCGGAATCCTTGGCTGTTGACGGTGACGATCGGCTGGTCGGCGACGATGACATTGAATTCGACAGCGATGATGCTGAAGACGATGGCTTTGACGATGATTTTGACGGTGCTGATTTCGATGGCGACGATTTCGGCGGCGACGATTTCGGCGGCGATGCTTTCGACGATGATGCCGATGATTTCGATGACGATGGGGATGACGAGACCGACGACGATGAGGGCGATGATTCTGAACCCATCCTGTCCATCATCGC
>CAYVHC010000005.1:0-61531 GCA_964451025.1 uncultured Bifidobacteriaceae bacterium | reverse complement strand
CGGCGACACGCCGAAAAACAGACAGAATAAAACACACATTTTGTCTATTAACCCCATTTTGTCTATTAACCCGGGTTTTGGGCGCCGGGGTTGGGAAGAAGATGGGGAGAGGAAACCAGAAGAAAGAAAGAGTCGAGAAGGAGCGGAAGAAAAAGAAAACCCCGCGAGAGCGGGGCTTGTGGTGGCTCCGAGCGGCATCGATCCGCTGACCTCACGATTTTCAGTCGTACGCTCTACCAACTGAGCTACAGAGCCTTAGAACAAAAAACCCAGGCGAACCTGGGTTCTCATTCAGCGACTCCGGCCGGACTTGAACCGGTGACCTCCGCCGTGACAGGGCGGCGCTCTAACCAACTGAGCTACGGAGCCATCGTGCTGACTTGCGTCAGGCAACAAGAGAGATAATACATACAACCTCCTGATGATGCAAATCGAAACGGCAAATTTCTGTGCTCGGCGTGTCGCGCTCACCGGAAAGTGGAGAAACGCAAGTGTTTTCAAGCGTTATGCGCCTCGCCGTGGCGACACGGTATGATTCGTGTGGCGCGGCTTATGCGTGATGCATGGGCGCGCGTTGCGGTGTGCAGAAGGCGGCGCGTCCGGAATATTCTCGGCTGTAGTCGGTGGATGTGGCGCATGACCCTTCGGCGTCCGCTGGGAATGGATAGCTCGCTCATACGCGACGGTATTTTTCGGAAACGGCGGGATGCAAGATGACGGACGAAGAAATGGCAGTGGAAACAGATGCGGTGAAGAATACCGCGGATTCGCAGACTTCTGAAATCGTGAATCCCCAGGTGGCGGCGGGCACTCAAGACGGTGATCCCGCAGCCCACGGTGATTTCGCGGCGCGGGATGGATTCGCTGCACAAGATGATTCCGCAACTCGCGGTGATTCCGCTGCAAACGGTGATTTCGTCGCCCCCGATAATTCCACTGTGCGTGATGACGCTGCGGCACATGATGATTCCGCGGCGCATGTGATGCTACCGCCGGCAGATGCCGCGGACTCGGAGACAAACATGGACACGGAGGCGAACATGGACGCGGACGCGGATACGGACTCAGAGGCAAACATGGACGCGGATTCGGGCACGAACACGGATACAGACACGGACACGGATACAGACACGAACGCGGACTCGAACACGGACTCGTCCGCGATTCGTTCCCCACGCCGTCGCGCCGTCGTGTCGTTCGTGCGCCGTTCATCTCACTTGGATGGGCGCCTGGCTCGGGCTTGGGAGCAATACGCCCCGCAGTACCTGCTGCATCTGCCCAACGGCGGACGGGACCTGGGCGTGGATCCCGCGTATCGCTTCACGCGCGCAGAAGTGCTGCGCCTGTGGGGCAGCGACCGCCCGCTGGTGGTGGAGGTCGGCACTGGTCAAGGCGAGAACGTGATCGCCGCCGCTCAGCGTGAACCCTCCCGTAACTTCCTGGCGCTCGAGGTGTATGACCCCGGTGTCGCCCACACGCTGCTGCGCGCTGGCAAGGAGGGTCTTTCCAACCTGCGCGTCGCCCAGGTCAACGCGCCTGAACTGCTCGCTGTGTGCGAAGAGGGACTGCTTGACGAGGTGTGGACGTTCTTCCCCGACCCGTGGCCGAAGATGAAGCATCACAAGCGTCGCATCGTGCAGCCGGCGCTCGCGGCGAACGTGCACACGGCGCTTAAAAAAGACGGGGTGTGGCGCATCGCCACCGATATCGACGATTACGCCTTGCATGTGCATGAGGTCATGGACGGCGCCCCGGGCTTCGAAAACGTGGGGAGCGTTGAGGTGTCGCTGCCGACGCAGCACGTGGGCAAGGGCGACGCCGACCGCGCTGCTGAGTTTCCGCATGCGATGTTCAGGGAATCCGAGCGTTTTGCCGGGAGAGTGCTGACGAACTTTGAAAAGAAAGGCCTGGACGCTGGGCGTACGATTCATGATTTCACGTATCGCGCCGTGTGATCGCGCCGTGTGATCGCGCCGTGTGATCGCACGTCTGGAGGTGGGCGCGACACGCCGTGCAGGCGCGGAATTTCCGTGTTTTTGCAGTGGATTTGCCACAATCGCATGGTTTGCGTATACTAACCCAAGTGCGCCCCCTTCGTCTAACGGTTAGGACACCAGACTTTCAATCTGACAACGAGAGTTCGACTCTCTCAGGGGGTACGAAATAGATGGAATCCTAGGTTTATGCTTGGGATTCCTTTTTTCGTTTGCATTATTAACATCGTCGATTGTCGGACGGAGATTCCGCCTCGTGGTCCATGGTCCCGAGTGCATCGATGCCGCAGTGCCGCATGCCTCGCGTTGCAGCGCCGCATGTTGCGCGGCCATGCCGCGGCGCCGCCGCGCCATCATGCCGCAGTGCGTTGCCGCGCCGCGGCGCCGCTGCGTTACCGTGCCCTCATGCTGGAATCGACCAGCTCCCAGAATTCAATAAGGTTATTCGGCTCGATTCCTCAGCTGTGATGCCTACAGTCATCGTCAGACTTTGAAAGGACGTCGCATGGCAAAACACGGGTACCGCTTCTTGCCGGACCGCAAGTACAAGCGCCGCCGGTTCGCGGCACTGTGCTTGCTGTTTGTTTGTGCGGCATCGCTCACATGGGGCGTGGAGACAGCGCTGTCTGCTTCGCATAATGTGTCGGACAGCGCCGCGGCGGCAGTCGAACAGGACGCGGTGCAATCCGCGGATTCCGTTGCGCCGGATGATGCATCCGGCAGCGCCGCGGCCGACGATCAAGACGCTGCCGATTCCACTGCTACGCCTGATGCGGACATCACCGCGCAAGTGCAGCCTTCGCTGGATTCCATTTTCGCAGGCGCCGAGTATTCCGTGAAAGTCACGAATCTTGCGACGGGCGTAACAAAGGTCGCCATCGGTGCCGACCAGCAATACATATCCGCGAGCACATACAAGCTTTACATAGCGTATTCCATGATTTCCATGGTCGAGCAGGGCACCGTCTCATGGAGCTCGCCCCTCAACGGCACCACGCTCAAGTCGTGCTTTTCCGACATGATCATTCAATCCGACAACGAATGCCCGACGGCATGGCTGAAAAAATACGGATTTTCTACCGTCAGCCAGCAAGTGGCGCAAGCCGGATTCAGCAACACGCAGATCGCCAACGCCAATATGCTCACCACACCGTCGGATTTGACCGATTACCTGACGCGCTTGTATGACGGGACGTTCATGGATGCCGATTCTCGTGCGTTCCTCATTGATTGCATGGAGTCGCAGATTTATCGCAGCGGCATCCCCACGGGCATCGGCGATTCGGGAACCGTGGCAGACAAGGTCGGCTTCCTTGACGGCCTGCTGCATGACGCAGCGATTATCTACACCGACAAGGGCGATTACACAATGGTCATCATGACCAATGAATCATCGTGGAGTGCAATCGCCCAAGCGGCTGCCACGATTTACGCAGCGTTGTGAGTGTCGGCGCCGGCTGTCGTATCGGCGCTGTCAGTTCCCGTGCCGGCAGCACCTGCGCTGTCACCAGCAGCGTTGTGATGCTGCACAGGCACCCACGGGGCGTCGTTGTCTTCTTCGGAATCCATCAGCTTCATCTGCTCGTCCAGCCACATGCGCTCGGCGGGATCGACGTCCTTCATTTTCAAAAACAGCTGATACTGCGGGTAAAACAGGTGCAGCATCGGGTAGAGGGCGCGGAACGTGACCTCTGGCTTGTGGAGCCTCCAGTGGCGCGGATGCGCGTTGAATGTGTTTTTGAAGCGGTCCATGTAAGCCAGGAAGCTCGGCAGCGACGAATCGATGCGGCGCGCGCTCATCGCGGCAATCATGCGGGGGCAATACACGGTTTTCAGGCCGTCGCCGATCAGATGCAGCGACACGTCGATGTCTTCATGCATCACATCCGCCTTGTCGCGGCACACTTCGGTGCGGATGCGCTTCCATGCCGTGGCGCGCACCGCCATGTTCGAGCCGAAAAGCAGCGGATGGTCGCCGTCAGCGCGGTAGATGTGCTTGCGAATCTTGTTGTCGCCCTTCAGCCCGAAGTGCCGCGCCGGCATATCGTAATACGCCACCGGTCCCGTGCAGCCCATCGCGTCAGGATCCTCGGTGAACACGCCAGAGACGACCTCCACCCAATCGGGCTTGAGCATGCAATCGGCGTCGAAACGGCCAAGCACGTCGCCGGTGGCGTGGTCCAGGCCGTAGTTGCGAGTGGGGATGAGCCCCTGCTCGGCATCCTGCTCCATGAGAATGATGTGCGCCTCGGGATGCGTTTCGATGAAACGCTGCACGATCTGCCGGGTGTTGTCGGTGGATTTGTTGTCGACGACGATGATTTCCTTCGCCGGCATCGTCTGCCGCACGCAGCACGTGAGGCAGTCCTCGATGCGTTCGGCTTCGTTCCATGCCGGAATCACCAATGAGACTGAAAGCATACCTTCACAATACCCGACGGCTGATATCAGGATTCCACGTCGGACGATGACTGACCATGATGCCATAATGAGGCGTATGCGCCCAGATGACGAATCAGAAAAAACCACCCAGATAGACCTTGCGTCGCTGTTTCCCGAGAAGGGCGATCCGCGCAAGCCGCCGGAGTGGTTCGGCAGGGCGCTCATCTATACAGCCATCGCGGTGTTCGTCAGCATCTGGCTGTGGCGCGGCTGGTCCGACATTCAGCCGCTGGTGCTCATCATCGTCATTTCACTGTTCATCGCGTTGGCGATGGACCCGATCGTCGAACGCCTCGTCAGGCATGGCTGGAAGCGCGGTGCAGCGTCCGGCGTGACCCTCGTCGGCCTGTGCATCGCCACGGTCGCTTTGCTGTCGGTGTTCGGAAAGATGTTCGTTGACCAGGTGCTGCAGATGATCAATTCGCTGCCCGCCACCTATCAGACGATTTCCGAGTGGGCGAAGACCCGTTTCAACGCGCAGATGCCTGACATGGAGCATGTCGGCGACGCGATCATGGATTGGCTCTCGACCCACAACATGGCTGATTACGCCGGCCAGGCATGGGGCTACGCGGTTTCGTTCTTCGGCGGGCTGTTCGCCGTGTTCACGGTGCTGCTCGTCACGTACTACATGTCTGCGTGCAGCCCCGCGATGCGCAAATCGTTCTGCCGCTATATGTCGCCGCGGTCGCAGAAACGCTTCCTCATCACATGGACCGTGCTGCAAGATCAGATTTCGAACTTCCTGTATTCGCGCATCATCCTGGCGCTCGTCTCCAGCGTGTGCATGTCGTTCTTCCTGATTTTCATGGGGTCGCCGTATTGGCTGCCGCTGTCGCTTTTCTGCGGGCTTGTCTCGCAGTTCGTGCCCACGATTGGCACTTACATCGGCGGCGCGCTGCCGGTGGTGTCCATCTGGACCACGAACAGCGTCAAGGCAGCGATCATCGTCGTTGTGTACATCTGCATCTACCAGCAGTTCGAGAACCTGCTACTGTCGCCGAAGATTTCGCAGCGCACGATGGACATCAACCCCGCTGTCGCGTTCCTCGTGGTGGTGTTGTTCAGCTACCTGTTCGGTGCACTGGGCGCGTTCCTCGCGCTGCCGGTGTGGGCGTCCCTTCAAGTGCTGTTCAAGATGTATACGAAGCAGTATGAGCTGATCGATTCCCCGTTGCTTGATGATGCGAGGCCAGTCAAGAAATCGGCGATGGTGCAAGGCGCCGAAAGCTTCAGCGAGCGGATCATCAAACCGGTTGCCGACAAGCTGCCTCGCGCTGTGCGCGGCAGCACGAATCGCGTGACGGTGGAGGACCAATACAACAAGCTCATCCAGGATGAGCTGGGCATTGACCTCCCGTCGCCACTCACCAGCGACGAGCAGGATGATTCCGAAACCGTGGCGATTCCACAGAACGTGGTGACGCAGACGATGAGGCAGGATGCCTCGCAGGCAGGGGAGCGCTCTGAGGCATCGGATTCCCCTGAGTCCGGCGCTGACTCCTATGACGAGGATGCGGATGATGATTCCGAGATTGGCGTCACCAGTTCCACGAATGTGACCGAGGCATTGCGCAAGCGCAATGAGAGGGGCCCGGCTCCCGAAAAATCCAAGTTCCGCACGCAGGCTGCGCAAACGGCACAAGACCCGCAGGCATCGCAAACCGGGCAGCCCGCCGCCCATCGTTCGAGTGATGACCGGCCCGCTCCTGCCAAACCCCGCAAGAGCCATAACGCTGGAGGCCATAGCGCTCGAAAGGAATGGCGCTGACATGGGGTTGCTTACATTCATCGACATTCTCATGGGAATCATCGGATTCTTGGGAATCGCCTACCAAGTGGTGTGCATCGTCACCGGATTCTTCGCCAAGACCGTTGACTATCCCGATGCCCCGGCTGACAAACACTATTGCGTGCTCATCTCGGCGCGCAATGAATCCAAGGTCATCGGAAACCTCATCACGTGCATCCAGCACCAGACGTATCCTGCCGAACTCATCGACATCTGGGTCGTGGCGGACAATTGCGACGACGACACCGCCGACGTGTGCCGCCGCATGGGATGCCATGTGGTCGAGCGTTTCAACAAGCAGCAGGTGGGCAAGGGCTATGCGCTCACCTATCTGCTCGACAACATCCAGCGCAGCGGCGCCGCCAAGGAATACGATGCCTACATCGTGTTCGATGCCGACAATTTGCTCGACAAGCATTACGTGGCAGAGATGAACAAGGCGTTCCACGCTGGATTCGACGCGCTGACGAGTTACCGCAATTCCGTGAACTTCTCCGACAACTGGGTGTCCTCCGGATCCGCCCTGTGGTTCGTGCGTGAATCCAGGTTCCTCAACAGCTCGCGCCACGTCTTCGGCACCAGCTGCCACGTGGGAGGCACCGGCTTCCTGTTCTCGCGCAAAATCATGGAACGCAACGGTGGTTGGAAGTTCCACCTGCTGACCGAGGACCTTGAGTTCACGATGGACACGATCATGCACGGCGACAAAATCGGCTACTGCGGCAAGGCCATGCTGTATGACGAGCAGCCGGTGACGTTCGCGCAGTCGTGGCGCCAGCGGGTGCGTTGGAGCAAGGGATTCCTGCAGGTGTTCCGTTACTATGGCTCCGCGCTCATCAAGTATGCGATTCGTGAACGTGATTTCTCCGCGGTGGACCTGTCGCTCATGATTTGCCCGCTCACCGTGTTGTCGTTGGCGCGCGTGGTGCTGGGTGCGCTGTTTGTGGCGTTCGGCTTCGTGTCAGCAGCCAGCCAGCTCGGCGCCTTGCGCTTCTGGGTCGTGACGCTGGTGGCCAGCGTGCTGGGGCTTATGGCGCTCGCTGCGCTCACCTCGATTCTTGAACGCGACAAGATCGGCGCGACGAATCGCGAACTCGTGGCGTATTGCCTGAGCTTCCCGGTGTATATGCTCAGCTACATCCCCATTTCGTTCGCCGCGATTTTCTCGCGCTCGCAGTGGAAGCCGATACAACATCAAGGTGCTTCGCAGGGGCAGCTGCGCGAGGAATTTGACGGAACGGTGACGACCAGCGGCACCGTTGCGGAAGACAGCACTGAAAAAGAAGACGCTGCCGCGAAAGGTGGCGCTGCTGAAGACGCTGCCGCGGAAGACAATGCAGCTACCGGCATCGCATCCACGGAATCCACGACGGTCGTGGCGCATGCCGCCACTAAGGAGGACGCTCAATGAGCGCATGGCACAGGAATCATGGCATCTCTGGCACGATGCATGCTCCGTCATCGGCTGCGGTGCGCATCATCGCCTCCACCGTCGCCACGGCATTGATGTTCGGCTGCTTCACGGCAATCCACCATTATGCGCGCACCGACGGGGATGAACGAGCGGATGTGACCGTGCGCGTGGCGCGGCAGAACGCGCAGCTGCTCGCCCCAGACGTCGACACGTCCACGAGCATTGACGCTGCCGCGGTCCAGCCTTTGCTCGATGCCTACGCACAGGCGGCGGGCGTGGGCACCACGTATTCGATAGCGGTCATGGACGCCCAAGGCAATGTCATCGCCGGGCATGAGCCGGACACTGCGCGTGAGCCCGCTTCCACCACAAAAACCCTCACCGCGTTCGCGGCAGCCTCCGCTCTCGACCTGTATTCCACCCTCGACACGCAGGTGTATGTGACCGGTGCGGCGGATTCCCAGGGTGCGGCGACGATCGTGCTCAAAGGCAACGGTGACGTGCTGCTGGGCACCGGCGCCAACGATGCTTCGCACATCAACGGCCGCGCCGGCATCGCCACGCTCGTGCAACGCACTGTGGCTGCGCTCACGGCGCAAGGCATCACCTCGGTGACTCTCGAATACGATGACTCGCTCTTTGGCAACAAGCGTCTGCCCGATGGCATCGAGCAGACGGACGAGGATTATATTTACGAAATGCCGGCATCCTCCATGGCGATCGATATGGACCGTCAGTGGGGCGGCGTCACCAATCCCAATCCCGACCACATCACGAACTATCCGACGAAAACCGATACCCCGGCGCTCAACGTGGCAACGGAATTCGCGTCGCAACTCACTGCTGCCGGAGTGACGGTCTCCAACGCCGATGCACCGGCATCCGCCCAGACCCCGGGCGATGCCACGATGATCGCCAGCGTGCAATCCGCCCCGCTGTGGGAAGTCATGAGATTCATGCTGAAGAATTCCTCGAACACGCTAGCCGAGGAATTTGGGCGCCTCGTCGCCATCAAAACCGGTGCCGAGAACTCCCCGGAAGGCGCAGTGAAGGCCGTGATGCAAATCGTGAAGGACGCCGGCATCAAGACCGACGGGCTGTCGCTCAAAGACTGCTCCGGCCTCACCCTCGGCACGCGCATATCCGCAACGACCCTCGCCGACGTGCAACGGCACCTCGTGCTGCTGCAGCAGGAGGATTCCGCGCCGGTGATGGAAGGTGAGCTGCTGGCTGGCGTCGATAGGCCGCATGCGCCGTACGACCATTCGATCTACGGGTCGATGATGACGAAAACCGGCACGCAAGACAATGTGCGTTCCCTGTGCGGCACCATCGTCACCAAGGACGGCGGCGTTGTGTTTTTCGCCATCGTGTGTGTGGACATGGGGGATTGGTCCGCGGCAGGTGCCGCCAATGATGTATTCGCCAGCGGGCTCGCCCAGTTGTGACGCGCGGGAGGCAGGGCGTCGCCGCGACCTGCCGGCACACGCTGTGCTCTGAGCGAATTAAGGACGTTTTTCAGGCAACGTCCAGTTTTGGAACAACCGCGTGTGAGATGATGGACAGTATGAAAATTTCTGATGTTGCGGATGATATCGAACGCGAGCTGGTGTCGCGCTCGCAGATTGACGAAACGATTAACCGCGTGGCGGCGCAGGTGTCGAAGGATTATGCAGGCCGTGACCTGCTGCTGGTGGGCGTGCTCAAGGGAGCCGCGACCACCATGGTGCATTTCGCCGAAGCGCTGAGCATCAATGTGCAGATGGATTACATGAGCCTTTCCAGTTATGGTTCAGGCACCACATCCAGCGGCACGGTGACCGTCCGCCAGGACCTGTCCACCGATGTGCGCGGGCGCGATGTGCTCATCGTCGAAGACATCATTGACTCGGGCATCACGCTCGCATGGCTTGTCGACGAGCTCAAGCGCCGCGGCGCCGCATCCGTCGCGGTGTTCGCGCTGCTCGACAAGCCGGCGCGTCACAAGACCGACATCGTGCCCACATACAAAGGTATTGTTATTCCTGATGAGTTCGTGGTAGGTTTCGGACTTGATTATGCGGAGAGATACAGGAATCTCGATTCAATCGCGATACTCAAGCCTTCGGTTTACAGCAAGGAGACACACGCATGACGTATCCTTCCGGACCGGGAACGCCCGGCAACCAGAACGGCGGCGGTAAGAAACCCAACGGTTTTGATCCGTTCTCCGATCTGGACAATGACGACAACAATGGCAAGGATTCCGGCACGAACGGCAACCGCAAGGGCAAGACGCCATGGTGGCGCAACCCGTGGGTGTGGGTCATCGCGTTTATCGTGCTCACCATCGTGGGCTTCCAGATCTCCAGCATGGGTGGACCGAAGCTGATCGACACCAAGGACGGCTTGCAGCTGCTCAAGGATGGCAAGGCCACCTACGCGCAGATCGATGGTAGCCGCTATCTGGTGACGCTGAACCTGCAGGACGACTTCCAGAAGACCGACCGCAACGGCCAGAACCACAACTACGGCAAGAACGTGCAGTTCTACTACGTCTTCGCCCAAGGCAAGGAAGTGGTCGACGATGTGGAGAACGCGAACCTCAAGGACGGCTATACGTCCAAGATTTCGTCAGGCAACAGCGTCGTCGAATACCTCATCACCACGCTCATCCCGTTCGTCATCATCTTCTTCGCGTTCTGGTGGCTGCTCGGCCGCATGCAAGGCGGCGCCGGAGGCGCGCTGTTCGGCGGCAAGGCGAATTCCCGCAAGCTGGGTGAAGGCGACACGCCCAAGACCCGGTTCAAGGACGTGGCCGGCGAAGACGCGGCAGTGCAGGAAGTCGAAGAGATCAAGGACTTCCTCAAGGATCCGACGAAATACCAGAAGATCGGCGCTCGCATTCCGCGCGGCGTGCTGCTGTATGGCCCTCCGGGAACCGGTAAGACGTTGCTGGCGCGTGCAATCGCAGGCGAGGCGGGCGTGCCGTTCTATTCAATGGCTGGCTCGGACTTCGTGGAGATGTTCGTGGGCCTTGGCGCTTCCCGCGTGCGTGATTTGTTCGACGAAGCGAAGAAGAACGCCCCGGCCATCATCTTCATCGACGAGATCGATGCCGTGGGCCGCCGCCGTGGCAACAGTGCCAATGGTGGCGTGGACGAGCGTGAGCAGACCCTCAACCAGCTGCTCGTTGAGATGGATGGCTTCGAGAACGACACGAGCCTCATCGTGATCGCCGCCACGAACCGTCCTGATGTGCTCGACCCCGCTTTGCTGCGCCCCGGTCGATTTGACCGTCAGGTCGCAGTGGAGGCGCCTGATCTTGCCGGACGTGAGGCGATTTTGAAGGTGCACGCCAAGGGCAAGCCTTTTGTGCCGGACGTGGACCTGCATCAGGTCGCTGTGCGCACTCCCGGTTTCACTGGCGCCGACCTCGCCAACGTGCTCAACGAAGCGGCGCTTCTCACTGCGCGTTCCAACGCACAGCTGATCGACAACCGCGCCATCGACGAAGCCATCGACCGTGTGATGAGCGGCCCGCGCCGCCGTTCCACCGGCATGGCTGCCGAGGAGCTGCGCAACACCGCATACCATGAGGGCGGTCACGCGTTGGTCGCAGCCGCCTTGCGCCACACTGACCCGGTCACCAAGGTCACGATTCTGCCGCGAGGCAGGGCACTGGGCTACACGGCGGTCATGCCGACGTCCGACCGCTACTCCGAAACCCGCAACCAGCTGCTCGATCAGCTCGCTTATGCGATGGGTGGCCGCACCGCGGAAGAAATCGTATTCCACGATCCGACGACCGGTGCATCCAACGACATCGAGAAGGCGACGGACATCGCCCGCCAGATGGTGCTCGAAGACGGCTTCTCGACGAAGCTCGGCTCCGTCAAGTGGGGCGAGGCACGTCAGGACGACGGCATCGATGGCCTGGCGCCGCGCAAGTTCTCGGAAGCGACGATGGACGAAATCGACCATGAGATCCACGACTTGCTGGAGAACGCCCACACCGAGGCGTGGACGATCATCAACGAGAACCGCGACATCCTCGATGAGCTCGTGCGCCAGCTGCTCGTGAAGGAAACCCTCAACGAAAAGGAGCTCGCCGCCATCTTCGCCAATGTGAAGAAGGCCGATGAGCGTCCCGTGTGGCTGTCGAACGCGAATCGCACGCTGTCCGACAGGCCGCCGGTGCCGATTCCCGAGTCGCTCATCAAGAGTCTGCGCAGCTCCGCCGAAGCCGAAGCGGACGGTACTGGCTCCGATGCTGCATCTGTAGCGCCGGCCGCAGCCGGAACCTCCGCAGCCGGAACCTCCGCAGCTGGAAACACCGGTATGGAGGATGGCGGCGCCGACGGTTCTGCCGCATGAGTGCTGAGCTGTTGCAGCGTCGGCGCGCCATGGCGCGCCATGCACGGTGATGGTGCGTAACGAAGCCCGGTGGGTGATGAACTCGCCGGGCTTTGCTATGCGCGGAGTCGTCCCGTATGGCGACGATGATTTGCACGGTTTGCTGTATGGTTAGCGTGGATTGCAGCGAAAGGCAGTGTATGGATCGCATGGATATTGACGACAATAGCTTCCCCACACCCACCCAGCAGTCGCAGGGCGTGCGAACTTCCGCGGGAAGCGACTTGATAAGCCCTGATGGCAGAAGGCATTACGACGAGGAGGGCGTGCGCAAGGCGGTGCGTGACTTCCTCGTGGCGATTGGGGAGGATCCCAACCGCGAAGGCTTGCTCGATACGCCGGACCGCATCGCGCGCGCGGGCAAGGAATTGTTCGGCGGCCTGTATCAGTCGCCGAAGGAGCCGTTGAGCCGTCGTTTCAAGACCGACACCGATGAAATGGTGCTGGTGCGCAACATCGAACTGTATTCGGTGTGCGAGCATCACCTCATGCCGTTCCTCGGCGTGGCGCACATCGCCTACATCCCCAGTAACGGCATGGTCGTGGGACTGTCGAAGCTCGCCCGCCTCGTGGAGGTGTATGCGCGCCGACCGCAGGTGCAGGAACGCCTCACCAAGCAGATCGCCGACGCGCTCATGGAAGAACTGGATGCGCGCGGATGCCTCGTTGTTATCGATTGCGAGCATCTGTGCATGTCGATGCGCGGCATCAAGAAATCGCAGGCGCGCACCACGACTTCCGCCGTGCGTGGCATTATGAAGAACGCGGCGACGCGTGCCGAAGCGATGCAGCTGATCTGCAGGGAGTAATCCAAGGGATCCGCAAGGTCCATGGAAATCCTTGGCAACTGCTGCATGCGTGCACAGCGCCGCAGCTGTGCACGGCAACCGTGGAAACCCGTTGTCGGCGATCTGCTGCCCCAGACCGGTCATTGTCGGCTGGCGGTGGGCAGGTGGCCGGCTGGTGGCGGTTCGCCATCCGACATGGGCTGGATGATCGCCGATTCCTGCGATGGCTGTGCGCACACCCCGGAACACAAACTCAGGAACACAATTGAGGGGAAGCCTAGCGATGACACATATCGCACCAACTGAAAACCCAACCATCGGCAATGACGCAAACAACGAATCCACTGACAATGGATTCACCGACAATGGATCCACCGAGCAGCCACGATTCACCAGCCTGCAGGCATTGCATGACACGGACCGCACGCTGGTGATGGGCGTGCTCAACATCACCGCCGATTCATTCTCTGACGGCGGACTTTGGCTCGACCCGCAGAAGGCGGCGCAGCATGGCGCCGACATGATGGCGGACGGAGCCGACATCATCGACATCGGTGCCGAATCCACCCGCCCCGGCGCACAGCGCGTTGACGAAGACACCGAGAAGCAGCGCGTGCTTGGCGCTGTCACGGCACTGCTGTCCCAAGGCGCCGTGCTCTCCATCGACACCACGCGCGCCAGCGTCGCGCAGGCGGCTCTCGAAGCCGGCGCGCAGATCATCAACGACGTGTCGGGAGGTCAGCTTGACCCCGACATGGCGCGCGTCGTGCGCGACCATGACTGCCTGTACATCATGCAGCATTGGCGCGGCTGGCTCACCGGATCGCATTCCGGCACGCCTGACCAAAACACCTCCCATTACGAGCATGGTGTGCTCGCCGACGTGACTGCCGAAATGCGTCGGCAGCTCGATGCTTTGGTGAGCCACGGCGTGGATGCCTCACGCATCATCACCGACCCCGGCCTGGGATTCTCTAAGCCGAAGCCGGAGCACAACCTGCCGCTGCTCGCCGGCCTTGACCAGATCAAGGCATTGGGCTGCCCGGTGCTCATCGGCCAGTCGCGCAAGCGTTTCATCAACAGTCTGCTCCAAGACCTGCCGTGGCGTGAGGCAGCGGACGACGCAGGGCATCAGGCTGACCTTGACAATGCGACGGCGGCGCTCTCCGCGTTGTGCGCCGAGCATGGCGCATGGGCGGTGCGTGTGCATGATGTGCGTCGTTCCGTCGCCGCCGTGCGCATGGGAAGTGCGTGGCGCGTGGCGGCGAGAAGCTAATAACGCAGGCAGCAGCAGGTCAGGGAAACCAGAGACAACGGAATCGGCAAATCAGCAAGGAGTAGCCATGGCACAGTTGGACGTCATCACCCTCACCGGTGTGCAGGCCGACGGCACACACGGAGTGCTGGAGTCGGAACACCACGAGCCGCAGCCGTTCGTGGTCGATGCCGTGATGTGGGTCGACATGCATGACGCGTGCCGCAGCGACGACCTTGCCGACACGGTGAGCTATTCGCAAATCGCCGAGCGCATCATCTCGGTGATCCACGGCGAGCATTGCGACCTCATCGAACGCCTGGCGCAAAAGATCGCCGATTCCATCCTGCTGTCGTATCGTGTGCGGCGAGTGCGCGTCACCGTGCACAAGCCCAAGGCGCCGATTCCCGTGCCGTTCGCGGACGTGTCAGTCACCGTCACGCGTGAGCAGACCGAAGTGGGCGACGCCACCGGTGCCGGTTTGGAGACCGGGGCGTCGCTGCGCGGGAATGACGGCAAGGATGGCACTGACGGCAACGATGACAGTGACGGTGGTGACGGTGGCGACGGCAGGGGAGTTGCGCACCCCGCTGCCGCTTTCGCCGCTTCCATTGCTTCTGCCGCTTCCGCCGCCGGGCGGTCGTCCGATGCCACAGGAGCTCCGCGCACCCACCATGCGGTCATCGCCATGGGCGGCAATCTGGGAGACGTGGCGTCAACGATGCGCAGCGCCATCGTCGCCATCGACGGATTCCCCGGCACACAGGTCACCGGCATTTCACCGCTGTATCGCACCACCCCGTGGGGCATGGAGCCTGGCACGCCGGACTTTCTCAATGCGGTCATACAACTGGACACGACGCTGGATGCGCATACGCTGCTCAGCTCGTTGCAGCTGGTGGAAACCGCCCACGGACGTTCCCGTGAAGTTCACTGGGGTTCGCGTCCCCTCGACCTTGACATCATTGACTTCGATGCACGCGTGAGCGCCGACCCTGAGCTCACGCTGCCGCATCCTCGGGCCTGGCAGCGCGCTTTCGTGCTCGCCCCATGGCTTGACCTGGATCCCGATGCCCGCATCGCCGGCGAACATGGCGGTGCCGCGCGCGACCTGCTCGCGAAGGCGCCTGACCGCGCTGCGATCGAGAAGGTGTCTGATTCATGGATTCTCTCAGCCGGTCAGGCTATGAATTAAGACATACCCCTGCGTGACGTGGCTGGAGCCGCACGAACCAACACGGCGGAAAGCCTACACAGCGCCACACGGTACGCAATCGCAAACCACAGCAACTCATAGCAAGACCCGCAACCGCATGAAACGGAGCGAGCAAGGAGGCACCCATGAGAATCAGCCGCACGCCATGGTGGTATTACGTCATAGCCGTGGTGCTTGGCGCGCTTATCGGCATCTTTCTTGTGTGGCGCACCCGCACCACCGCCATCGCACCTGTCGGCGCCCCGTGGTTCGTCTCCGGCGTGTTGTTCGTGCTGGGCGTCGTGGTGCTGGTGCTGGCCTGGCAAGTGCGTCAGTACGTCATTGGCAAGGTGAAGGAAGTCGATGTCGACAAGGCGTCGACCACCCTTGTGCTGTGCAAGGCGCTCGCCATTGCAGGCGCGGCGCTCGCCGGCTATTACGGTGGTGAGCTGGCGATGTGCATCGTGTGGCGCGATGTGGCGTTTTACCAAGGGCTTATCGCGGAATGCTCCGTGGCGTGTGCCGTCACTGTCATTGACATGATCATTGGCATCGTCGGGGAAGGCTGGTGCCAGTTGCCGCCGCAGGAGGGGCCGGAGCATCCCAACGCGAAGAAGCGCAAGAAGCGCCGTCGTGATGCTGCGGTGGCGGCGGTGTCTCGTCCGGCGGATTCCATGAAACGGTGAAGCCTTTCGTGGGATTATCATGGACGGCATAGGTCATGCGCCGCTGAGGGCGATGGACATGATAATCATGAGGGAAACGTAAGAAAGGGGCATCCCATGGAGAAAATAACGGCAAGAGATGCGAAGAATCAGACTTTTCGCATCACGCGATTTTCGGAAGGCTACAGCATCGACGCCACAGACTCGTTCCTCGATGACATCGTGGATGCCTTGGCCTCTTGGGAGAACGGGACCGCTGGCAATGCCACGATGACCTCGCAGCAGCTCGCCACACAGCTGGCGAAGCTGCGCACAACCAAGTTCAAGGAATCGTACCGCATGTCGGACGTCGACGAATTCTGCGAAAAGGCCAGGCAGACTCTGGAACAGTATGAGGCCGCGGGGCGTCCGGTTGCAGGCGGATACCCGGGCGCCGCGCCTGCATACGGGACGCCTGCGTATGGGGTGGCTTCGAATGGATACGTCGCCGCTCCTCCTGCGGGAGGCCAGCAATATGCGACGGGCGCTGCCGGCGGTGATATGGCGCCCATATACGTGTCGCAGAGCGATTACGCCGCATTGGAGCGTCTGGCTGGCGAGCGTGGCGAATCGGTGGGCCAGTTCCTTCACGACTGCGTGAATTCCTGGGTGCAGTGAACCGAGGTGCGGTCGGTTCTCGTGTGGTTAGCTGGGGAGACGACCCGCGCAGACCATTCCCATGATGATGTGACACAATGGGAACATGTCACGATTTGAATTGAAGATGCTCTCCGATGGTGGGGACGTTGCGCTGCTGGTGCCCGGCGATGATGCCGTAATGCGCGTAGCGCACGTTTACCCGCCGCTTGAACAGTACCCCTTGGGAACTGACCGCTACGTCAAGGACAGGCCCAACCTCTTCCTTGACGTCCTCGACATCACCGACGGCAACGAACCCCGTGATGATGCAGATTCCGAAGCCCAGGCCTTGGCCGAGGCCGGCAATTCCGTGTCGTTGCGATCCTTGGCGCAACGCGCCGCGCGTGCAAGCGCCGATGGTTCCGGCAATGCACGGCGCTTCAAGGACGGCCGCGATCTATGGGGCAAAATCACCGCTCATGCCCTGGCTGCGGTGAACGCCGCGGGGGAGGAACCCATCCTCGATGTGCGCCGCAGCCATAATTGGAAGAAGAACCAGCCGTTGCGTGACCACGGGGCTGATCCCGAAGCATGGTTTGTCAGCCGTTTCTACTCTCGTTCGAATTCCCGCAAGGACGCCTTCTTTGCAGCCAGAGGCATGGATCAGGTGTTCACGGCACTGACCGGCGGTGGCATATCGGTGGACGCGCAGGTGGTCGAGGATGTGGAACGCACGCGCATCGCCCGCGATGGCAACGCCGACTACCCTACGTATGCGCAGATGGCGCGGTTGCTGGACGATTCGAACATGCTCGTTTTCCACGATGATGCATCTTTCGCCCAATGGCTGCGCGAGCAAGCGAAGGCGCAAGACGTCATGTACCCGGACACGCCCGTGGATGTGTGGACCGAGCCCGACCCCAGCGCCGACCCCGATGATTCGAGCTACCTGGCGCCCCACTCACAGCTGCCGGCTGCGCACTTGGCGAATGTGCTGGCGCCGCGAGATGCCAGTTAGCGCGCGTCCGGCAGCTAGCTCTGCTTCTGATGGCACTCCTGCGGCACCCGCACCAGTGCCTCCTGTGCCATCGCCGCCACAAGCTCGCCGGAGCGGGTGTAGACTTTCGCCGTCGCCAGGCCGCGCCCATGTGCGGCCACCGGCGTGTCTTGCACATACAGGTGCCACTCGTTGATGTCCACGTCCTCGTACCACCACATTGAGTGGTCGATGGAAGCGTAGCTCATGCCTGGCGTGATGAAGCTGAGCCCTGCGCGGCGAATCACCGGTTCCATCATGATCTGGTCGCAGCCCAAGGCAAGCAACGCGCGATGCAAGGTCTGCGGAGCGTCCACACGGCCGTCCGCCTTCATCCACACCATCTGCCGGCCGCTGTCGCGCTTGGCTGACTCCACGTCCGGGGCGAGCATCACAGTGCGGGTGACGTGGCGGATGTCGAACGGCGACTGGTGCACGTAGTAGTCCGCAAACGGCGATTTGCTTGCGAATGGAGACATCAGATCCTTGGCGCTTGCCAAGGACTCAGGGTCGGGCACGTTCTGCGGCATGGGGTCTGCGAACTCCACTCCGGTCTGCCCATGCTTCTGGAAGCTGGCGATTGCAGTGAGAATCGCGCCGTCGCGTTGGGTCACGTTGACGCGGCGCGCCGAGAACGACCTGCCGTCACGCAGATTCTCCACATCGAACAACACGTCTTGCGCAATGTCGCCGGCGGTGATGAAGTAGCCGTGCACGGAATTCGGCATGCGGTCTGGTTCCACGGTCTTGGCGGCGGCCATCACGGATTGCGCTATGATCTGCCCGCCGTAGATACGACGCGTGGGGAACGATATGCTGCGGCCGGTCATGTATGTGTGGTCCTTAGATATGACCGATGCGCCAAGCTGTAGCACCTTGACGATGCTGTCCACCGGGGATTCGCCATCCGCTTCGCCCAGAACGACAGGAGATGCACAAGCGGACGGTGCACAAGCAGGTGTTGAGGAGGCAGGTGCTGAGGGGACGGACGGTGAATTGGCGGAACCGGCAATGGTCGTCTTGTCTTTTTCGATGCTGCTCATGCGTCTCCTCTTCGTTCGGCCGGAATCCATCTTCATCGATTCTACCTGTGGGCGTGCGCGGGGGCGTTCGTGTAATACAGCTCACATTTTTTTACCTCGGATTCCCAAGTGTTGTGCAGCGTCATGCTGTACCGTGCACAATGAAGAAAAACATATCGGAAAACCCATGCGCATGGTCGAAACCAACCCAGTCATGCGCACCTATCGCACTCAAAGGAATATCCATGGCACACGTTTACGAAGGCATCGCCGACCGCCGGTCCATTTACGCGCTTGGCAAAGACATCCCCGTTTCCGATGACGAACTCATCGGTTTCATCCAGCGCACCACCGAGCTTGTGCCCGATGCGTTCAACATGAAGAGCCAGCGCGTCGTCGTGGTGCTGGGCGACAAGCAGGATGCCTTGTGGGACGCTGTGTATGATGCGTTCGGCGGCAAGGTGGCGCGTGAGAAGATCGATGGTTTCAAGGCGGCGCACGGCACCGTGCTGTTTTTCTATGACCAGGATGTCATCGATGCGATGCAAAAGAACGTGCCCGCATACGCCCAGAACTTCCCGGTGTGGGCGCAGCAATCCAACGGCATGTTGCAGTTCTCCGTGTGGACGGGACTGCAATCGCTGGGCATCGGCGCGAACCTGCAGCATTACAATCCTGTCATCGACGACTCGGTGAAGCAGCTGCTCGACGTGCCATCGAATTATGTGCTCGTTGCGCAGATGCCGTTTGGTTCCATCGAAGCGCAGCCCGAACCCAAGGCAGCGGAAGACATCGACGCCCGCGTCATTGTGCGCAGGTAACCACAGCACGCAGATAACCACCGTGCGCTGTAACCACCGTGCGCTGTAACCACCGTGCGCTGTAACCACCGTGCGCAGGTAATCACCGTGCGCAGGTAATCACCGTGCGCTGGTAACGGGGCGCGGGCGGAATGCCGCTGCACGCGCATGAACAGGGGCGGGCGCCCGGAATCCCAGATTCCCCAGGCGCCCGCCCCTGTCGTATGCGATTATGTGCGCAGCCGTCAGCCGCGGGTGAGCTTGCGGTGCAGGCGGTGCGGCCGGGCGGCTTCCTCGCCCAGGCGCGCGACCTTGTTTTCTTGGTACGCCTGGAAGTTGCCCTCGAACCAATACCAGTTGGCCGGATTTTCGTCCGTGCCCTCCCATGCGAGGATATGCGTGGCGATGCGATCGAGGAACCAACGGTCGTGGGAGATTACGACGGCGCAGCCGGGGAATTCAATGAGCGCGTTCTCCAGGCTCTCCAGTGTCTCGACGTCCAGATCGTTCGTCGGCTCGTCGAGCAGCAGCAGATTGCCGCCCTGCTTGAGCGTGAGGGCGAGGTTCAGGCGGTTGCGTTCGCCGCCGGAGAGCACGCCCACGAGCTTCTGCTGGTCGGCGCCCTTGAAACCGAAGCTCGCCACATATGCGCGCGTGGGCACTTCGACGCCGCCGACCTCAATGAAGTCGAGCCCGCCGGAGACAGCCTCCCACAGGTTCTTATTGGGATCGAGGCCTTCACGGTTCTGGTCCACATACGAGATCTTGACGGTGTCGCCAATCTTGAGGGAACCGGAAGTGAGCGGCTCCAAGCCCACGATCGTCTTGAACAGCGTGGACTTGCCCACGCCGTTGGGGCCGATGACGCCCACAATGCCGTTGCGCGGCAGCGTGAACGACAGGTCGTCGATGAGCACGCGGTCGCCGAACGCCTTGTGGATGTGCTCGGCTTCGAGCACCACGGAACCCAAGCGAGGCCCCGGCGGAATCTGGATCTCGGAGAAGTCCAGCTTCTTGGAATTGCGAGCCTGCTCTTCCATCTGGTCGTAACGTTCCAGACGGGCCTTGTTCTTGGCCTGTCGGGCTTTCGGCGAGGAGCGCACCCATTCGAGTTCGTTCTTCAGGCGCTTGGCGAGCTTGGCGTCCTTGGCGCCCTGGATCTCCATACGCTTGGCCTTGGTCTCCAGATACGTGGAGTAATTGCCCTTGTAGGGATACAGGTGGCCGCGGTCGACCTCGCAGATCCACTCGGCGACGTTGTCCATGAAGTAACGGTCGTGGGTGACGGCGATCACAGCGCCCTTGTAATTATGCAGGAACTGCTCCAGCCACAGAATCGACTCGGCGTCCAGATGGTTCGTCGGCTCGTCGAGCAGCAGCAGATCGGGGGCTTCCAGCAGCAGCTTGCACAGCGCCACGCGACGGCGCTCGCCGCCGGAGCACACCTTCACCGGAGTGTCGGGGTCAGGGCACTGCAGTGCATCCATGGCCTGTTCCAGCTGGGAGTCGAGGTCCCATCCGTTCGCGGCGTCGATCTCGGTCTGCAGCTTGCCCATTTCTTCCATGAGCGCGTCGAAGTCGGCGTCGGGATTCGCCATCTCTTCGCCGATCTGGTTGAAGCGCTCTACCTTCTGGGCGATGCTGCCGAAGGCTTCCTTGATGTTTTCCCCAACGGTTTTCGTGTCGTCCAGCGGCGGCTCCTGCTGCAGGATTCCCACCGTGTAGCCGGGCGTGAGGTATGCCTCGCCGTTAGAGACCGTGTCGAGGCCGGCCATGATGCGCAGCAGCGTCGACTTGCCCATGCCGTTGGGGCCCACGACGCCGATCTTTGCGCCGGGCAGGAAGCTCAGCGTCACGTCGTCCAGGATCACACGGTCGCCGTAGGCTTTGCGGGCCTTGATCATGGAATAAATGAATTCAGCCAAAGGTATTCCGTTCTCTTGAGAAGTTGAAGGCCCGCTGTCATGCGTGGCATTGACGATGCCGCCTGGCGTGACTGCACTCCGTGGACGGGCATGCTGACGGGGCCCAATGCTTCGTAACTATTATTCCGTATACGCTCTACATGGTACGGATGAGCGTGCCGCGCCGGTCTTGGAAGCGTTCGGGATGCTGCGTGACCTCGCGGTGCGGTTCTTGTGCAGTCACTATGCGGTCATATGACGACCGAAATCTGAACATAGCGGTAGTCTCCAAACGCATCGCTACACGGTGATATCGCAGCACGGTGGCATTGCACCACGGTGACACCGCGGCATGACGGATGGAGGCATGGGCATGGGCGGCGGATTCGCAATCGGCGGTTTCACAATCATCACACTCCTCCTGATTTTTCTTGCAGGAATCGGGGCAGGATTCGTGGGATACGCAGTGGGCGCATCATCTCTGATTTCATACCCTGCGCTGCTCGCGTGCGGCATCCCGCCGGTGCTGGCGAATGCATCGAACACCGTAGGCGTTGTGGGCACCGGATTCGGCGGCGTGCTCGGCGCTCGCGTGGAACTTGCAGGGCAGCGGAAGCGCGTCATCACCTACATCGCCATCGGCGTGGTCGGGGGTGTGCTGGGCGCCATGCTGCTGCTGGGGCTTGATCCCAGGGTGTTCGAATTCGCTGTGCCGCCTTTGATATTCCTTAGCACACTGCTTATCGCACTCAACCCGCGCGGACGCATGGAAGCGCGGCAAGCCGCCCATGATGCGCTCACCCAACGCGATGGGGCGTCGAGTCTTGCCCCGACCGTGACGCAGCCCATGTCGAAGGATCCGTGGTGGCTGTGGATATGCGTTTCCCTGTGCGGTGTGTACAGCGGCTACTTCGGTGCCGGGGCGGGCACCCTTGTGCTGGCGGTGCTTGATTTGGGGCGCATCGGTCCCTTCCACCACATCAATGCGCTGAAGACGCTCGTCGGCTTTGGCGCGAACGTATCCGCCTCGGTTATCTTCATCTGCAGGGGAGTGGTCGTATGGCCCGCCGCCATCGCGATGTGCCTGGGATGCTTTGTGGGCAGCTATGTGGCGCCGCCCATCACGCGCAAGATTCCGGCGCGCATCATGCGCATCCTGGCGGTCGTCGGCGGTGTGATTCTGACTGCCGACCTTGCGGCCAAGGCGTATTTCTGATTCCGTTCCTGGTCGCGCTCCCGCGCCGCCGCGTCATGAGAAGCGCTGTGGTCCGCTCATTCTGCCGCCGCGTCATGCACGGGACGGTATGCATTGATGAGCTTGCCTAGGTTCCATGCGGCATTTGCTGGACTTGTGCTGGGCAGACGGGTCATCGGCACGTCGAAGCCTGCTTCCCGCAGCAGCGGTTCGCAGTATTTCGTGTAATAACGCGCGGCGGTGGCGCCAGTGCAGAAAATCGCATGGATGCACGATCCTGCCAGCAGCGGGCGCAGGTCAGAGGGAACGGGATTGCGGATCGAAGCATCGGAAGCTCCTATGATGTCGCATTCCACGAGCGAATCATAGAGTGCGATGTGATGGCGGAGCGCCAGACTACGCCGCTCGTCGATCGTGAGAGGAACCGGTTCTTCAAAGATGGCAGCGAGCACCGGCCAGAAGCGGTTGTGCGGATGCATGTAATAGAAGCCGAATTCCCTCGATTTGGGGCTGGGAATGGATCCGAGCATCAACACACGCGAATCCGGCGCCCACAAAGGGCCGAAAGCGTCATGCGTCACATGCTGCATGGTACGTGTGGCGCTGCGGGGTGTGGATGAGGCAGCAAGCCTTGCATGATTGGCGTGCTCTGTTGGCGCGGTGGGTGTAGCGGATTCTTTTGTGGAGCGTGCGGTGTTGGTTGTCATGCTTCCATTGTGTCGCGTATTGCTGTGCCTGTGGCGCTTCATGCCGGTTTGTGTTTTTTAAGACGGGCGTTTGCTCTGGACGCCGCGTCACGCGACGCTTAGGATGTGGCCCCGACACGCCGGTACTTACGAGATTTTGGAATTTTCGTTATGTTGAGCAACGCGTGTCATGCGACACCGCGGCTATTTTTGTAGATTTTGCCTTTCATCGCTGCATCGGCGCCTTGCTGCCGATGTGTTTTCGATGCATTCCGCGCATCAGTTCCTGCGCATCGGGCTCGTCGAGGAAAATCAACGGATTGGTTCATCCCGTCCGGGCCTCGGTTGTCTGCGATTGCATCGGTGACTTCGCTTTCCTGGGATGCAGCCATCAGCTTGGCATTCCCTCCGCTCATGTACGAATGACAGGGGTTCCGCAGGGCAACGCGAAGACAACAAGATTGACTCAGATGAAAGGACAACACGTGACTTCAGCCATCAAGCCTGGCCGTGTTTTATTCGTGGCGGGATACGCCACATTCCTCGCCACATTCAACGAGACGTTCCTCAACGTGGCCTTGAACCCCATCATGCAGGACCTGTCGGTGAACGCCGGCATTGTGCAATGGGTGTCGACGGCATACATGCTCGCCGCCGCAGTGATGGTTCCGGTCGCAGGCTTCCTTTACAAGAAAATCCGCACGTCGCTTTTGATGGCGATGTCGCTTGTCTTGCTGGTCGCCGGCAGCATCATTGGCGGTTTCGCGCCGAATTTCGCGATGCTGGTGGTGGCGCGAGTGGTGCAGGCGCTCGGCACTGGCATGATCGTGCCGGTCGGCATGAACCTGACGCTTGCCGTTGCGCCTAAAAACAAAATCGGCACATACATGGGCATCATTGGCGCCATGACCACGTTCGGGCCTGCATTCGGTCCGATTGCCGCAGGCCTTCTGCTCGCCCACGGTACGTGGCACACGCTGTTCTTCGCGCTTGCTGCCTTGTCTGTGATCTGCTTGGTGTGCTCGGTCCTGTGGGTTGGTGATATCGCGCAGCTGACGCATCCGCATATGGACGCCCTTTCCGTGACGCTCGCAGCCATCGGCCTGATCGGCTTGCTGTATGGCGTGTCCACGGTGTTCTCCGGCCAGATCGTCGTCGCCATCGTCACGCTGGTGGTTGGCGTTGTGGCGCTTGTCGCATTTGTGCTGCGCCAGCGCCGAATCCCCGAGCCGTTCCTCAATCTGGAGCCGTTCGGCAACCGTGCATTCGTGCTGGGTGTGCTGCTGGTGATCGCCGCGCTGATGACGGTCTTTTCGATGAACATTCTGCTGCCGCTGTTCATGGAAAGCGCACTCGGTTTCACCCCGCTGCAGGCTGCGCTCACGCTGCTGCCTGCCTGCCTCGTGTCGTGCGTGCTGTCGCCGGTTGCAGGCAAGGTGTTCGATCGCTTTGGCGTGGGCTGGCTGGTGAGCATCGGCATGGCGGTTATCGCATGTTTCGTGCTGGCGCTGTCGTTCACCGGTGGCGTGACGACCAGCCTGAGGATCGTGCTGCTGTATGCGCCTGCAATCGCTGGTTGTGCTTGCGTGATGGGACCTGCACAGTCCTATGCGCTGTCCAGCCTTGATCGCCGGATGTATCCGCACGGCGTGACGATTGTGTCCACGACATTCCAAATCGCCGGCTGCGTGGGTTCGTCCGTGTTCGTGGGAATCCTGTCCGCGGTGTCCGCTGCCCATGAGGCTGCCGGCGAGTCTGCTGCGGCTGGCACTGCCGCCGGCTTCGATATTGCGTGCCGCGTCGCCTTTGCGGTTGATGTGCTTGGTTTCATCGCCGCTGTTGCGCTTGCACGAGTGGAGGCGAAGGCAAAGGCTGTTGCGACTGCTGGCGCTGGTGAATCGAATGCGTCGGAACAGGGGCTGGAGCAGGCCGACGAGCCGTCGCTCGCCGATGCGATGAAGCGCGACGTTTATTCTGTCACCGCTGCCGACAGTGCATACGATGCGCTCCTGGTGATGGTTCACAATGGCACGACCGGCATTCCGGTGCTCGACGAGCATCAGCATGCCGTGGGATTCGTGACTGACGGCGACATCATGCGCACGCTCATTGGCGACACCGCTGACAAGGCATCCATGTCGTATGTCTATGCGCTGTGGGTGCAGAGCGACAAGTTCATGCATCGCGTCGCCGGTCTGCGCCAGACCAATGTGATGGAGATCTGCACACACCGTGTGGTCACCGTTGGTGTGCATGCCCCGATTCGCCGTGTGTGCGAGATGCTTGCCGGTAACCGCATCAAGAAACTGCCGGTGACCGGTGGTGAGGATGGCAAGCAGGTGATTGGCGTGATCAGCCGTTCCGACCTGATGCGTTACATGGTTGCGACGGCTGTGCCCACCGACGATTAATCGGCCGTCGCTGACGCGTGATGTGGCGTGATGCCAACGGCGTGTGTTTTGCATGTGCAATGCGAGGCACACGCCGTTTTGCGTGCGCTATTCGTGGATGCGTGTGTGAGAGCGCGGTGAGGATGCCGTGAGGATGAGAGGTGTGACTTTCTTCACGGTTGGTGGATTTCTCGTGAAGACCGCGTGGTGGCGCGGCTGCAAGCCGATAGGATGGGAAGTGCATTCCGTGATTGGGGATGCATCCCGCCAGTTAAGGAGGATCACATGGTTGCGATGACTGATGACATGAAGAGCATGATCGCCAACAACCTGTGCTACATTGCAACGGTCGACGAGAGCGGATATCCGGACATCGGCCCCAAGATTTCCATGCAGGTCAAGGATGATTCGCATTTGTTCTATTACGAGCGCACCGCTCGCCAGCATCTGCACAACCTGCGTGACAACGGCAAGATGGTCGTTGCCGTCGCCACGAAGGACAACAAGCATGGCTATCGCTTCCATGGCCCTGTTGAGCTCGTCGACTCCGGTGAGTTCTATGAAGAGGCGCTGAAGTACGCCGACGAGCATGGGCTCAAGCGCCCTGCCGTTGTACCGGTGATGACCATCACGCGCATCGATTTGCTCGATGCCGGCCCTAAGGCCGGGACGATCATCGCCCAGGATTAAGGGCGGACTGGCCTATCGCGTTTCGCGTGGGGCGCGGCATCATCGCTATGCCGCGCCCCGTTTTGTTTATCCCGTTTTGTTATTGCCGCACGCGTTATCCGTGCGGGTGGAGTGGTGAAGGCCGGCTCAGCGTGAATACGTGCCGGGGATGGCGCGGACCAGCCGGTCGATGGCATCGATGGCGGTGAGGAATTCGTCGTCGGGCAGGCCGGTCGGGTCGTCAAGACCCCAATCGTCGTCGAAAGGCCGCCCGATGAAGGGGCAGCGCACGCCGCAGCCCATCGAGATGGCGATATCCGGGTGCGGAATGTCGGCGATGAGTTTGGGGTGCTGGCCTCGGGCGGCCATGTCGATGCCGCGGTGTGCAAGCAAGAGGCGCTGCGCGTCGGGGTTGATGGCGTTTTTGAGTTCGGTGCCGGCCGAGACGAAGGTGAAGCGGTCGAATCCCGTCATGCCGCGCTTCGCGTAGTCGGTGGCGAGGGCTTCGGCGATCTGGCTGCGGCAGGAATTGTGCGTGCAGATGAACGCCACGACGAGTTTGCCTCCGTCATGCGGCGAGTCCGTGCGGGAGGCGGCCGCTCGTGGCGCCGCTTGCTGTGTGACTTGCTGGGCCGGTGAAGCGAAAATCGTGGGGTCTGCCATGGGTGGTCCTTCTAGGGTCTTTCATGCCTTGCGGTGTTGCGCTACAGAGTAAGGCGCATCTCGTGCCAGGTCACGTCGCCATGCGTGGAATCCGACATCCCCTCATCCACGAATCCGAAGGAAGCGTAGTAGTGCACGAGCCGGTCCTTGCACGTGAGCACGAGCCCGCGTCGGCCGTGGTCCCGTGCGTCGTCGATGACCCGGCGCAGCACCATGCCTGCGTAGCCGTGGCAGCGGAAGGCGGGGTGCGTGTCCACGCCGAAGATCATCTGCCATGCGCCGTCGGGGGAGTGCAGCGACGGATCGTCGTACATCTCGTCGCGCAGGTGCGGTTCGTCGGTGGCCATGCCGTTGACGAAGCTGATAAGCGTCGGGGTGTGAAGCGTCGGGGCGGTTCCATGATTCGCCCGGTCGGCATTGTCATCCGGGCCTGGTTCGGTGCCTTCGGATTCGGTGCCTTCGGATTCGGCACTTCCCGGTTCGATTCCTTCGGGTTCGATGCCTTCGAGCAGCCAGAAATGGTCGGGGTAGACGGCGAGCCGCGCGGCGAGGGCGGCGCGGCTGGCCGCTTCGGCCGGCGGGAAGCAGGCCTGCTCCATGGCATCGAGCGCGTCGAGGTCGCCCGCGGTTGCGGTGCGCACAGGCAGGAGGCTCAGGGTGCCGGGCGATGCGGGGTTGGACGATGCGACGGCAGGCTGCAGGGCGCCGGAATCGGGGGAGGTCATGGCGCCATCGTACCGCGACGGCATCTCATGACCTGTCGATGTCGATGTCCTGCGCGGTGAGCGTATGACCGGCCGCGCAGACCAAGCGTGTGGCGACTTTCGCCCCGCACCCTCGGTGCCGGGCGGCTACCGTGGGCGCCGCGCCGGGCGAGGCATAGCGATTGCCCCAATCCTGGAGCGCTCCGAGGATCGGCAGCAGGTCCAGTCCCTTGTCGGTGAGCGTGTATTGTTCGCGTTCGCGCTGCCTGGGCTCGCGGTATGCAGTGGTTTCGATGATCCCCGCGTCGCGCAGTTGGGAAAGTCGTGCGGATAGCAGTGCCCTCGAGCAGCCGAGGCTGTGCTCGAGTTCGTTGAAGCGTCGCATGCCGCGGACGATGTCTCTGATGATCAGCAGCGTCCATTTGCTCCCCAGAACCGCCAGGCTTGCGGCGATGGGGCATGGCTGTGCATCAGGTGTAGCGGCCCCCTCCGCGCCATCCGGGGAAGTCGGGGGTGTTGGTGCAGCCATAGTGGTTGGTGCGGTCGTAGTGGTTGCGGTGCCCGGCGCTGCGACTGCCTTCTTGTTTGTCATGACGTTCGTCCTTTGCTATCGTGTGTTTATCTGAGTTTATTTTATGTACTCAGCTATACGCGGGCAATGGGACCGGGCGCGACCGGTCCCGGCATGTCCGTGTCGGATGTCGCCCGATGCATGGTGATACGGAAAATGGTGATACGGAAAATGGAGGATGAGATGGCCAACGATGAACTGGGGCCGGAGATGATGCGTGCGTTCACCTTGGTATCCACGCGCGGTGGTGGCGTGACCGAGTGGCGCGATATGCCGCGTCCAGTGCCGGGAAATGGCGAAGTGGTGGTGAGGGTCGCAGCCGCAGGCTTCAATCCCCTCGATGGCATGGTGGCGCGCGGGGAGTTCCGCGGCCTGCTGCATTATCGGCTGCCGCTTGTGCTGGGCCAGGAGATGGCGGGAACCGTCGTGGACGTCGGGACAGGGGTTTCCGATGTTCATGCGGGCGATGCGGTATTCGCCCGTACGGGTGTCGATACGATGGGTGCTTTCGCCCCGTTCGTGCGTGTCGCCGCGCGTGATGTGGCGCCTTGGCCGGCAGGGCTGGATGCCGCTCAGGCGGCATCGTTGCCATTGGTTCTTCTTACAGCGCTCCAGGCCTTCACCGAGAAGGCGCCGGTCCATGCGGGCGACCGAGTATTCATCCAAGGGGCTGCCGGGGGACTGGGGTCGATCGCCGTTCAAGTCGCTCGATATCTGGGCGCCGAGGTATCCGTGACGGTCAGTGGCAAGGACGCCGATTTCGTGCGTTCGCTGGGTGCGACGACGGTGGTGGATTACCGGACGCAGCGATACGAGGACGTGCTCTCGCCGCAGGATGTGGTGCTGGACACCTTGGGCGGTGCGGAGACGCTGCGCGCGATGCAAATGCTGCGTCCGGGCGGCACACTAGTGAGTGTCGTGGGCAATCCCACTGCTGATTTCGCCGGGACATTGCGGCGGCCGTACCTTGCGCCCGCCATGCAGTGGCTCAGCCGCAGGGAACGCAGGCTCGCCGCGAAGCTTGGCGTATCGTACCGTTTCCTGTTCATGAGGCCGGACGGTGCGATGCTTCGCAGTGTTATGCCCGCGTTGGAAGACGGAACCATCCGCCCCGTCGTGGGACAGGAGCTTGCCTTCGACCGAATCGGTGAGTTCTTTACGGAACCGGGGCATCGCGGATCACGTCCTGGCAAAACCGTTTTCGTCATGTGATTGCCTGGGCGCTGGTCGGGAACCAGCGCCCCAAGCACCTGGAGCCGTGACGCGTCACGTCCGTTTGCCGCGCAGGCGGTTCACCGCGAGGCCGACGCAGATGAAAACCGCGGAATAGAGCAGCAACAGCGCCGTGGACGATGCCCACGAGGAGACGCGCGGCGCATCGTCCATAACGCCCTGACCGCCGAAGGAATCGTAGATTGCGGCGACGTACCACCAGCCGGGCAGCAGCTTCGCCACTGCCGTCACGCCCGCAGGCATGAGCCATTGAGGAAGCCATGCGCCCGACAGGAATGCCGACGCCAGACCGACGGTGTTGATGATGCCGTTGGCGGCGGGGGCCGATATACCGAACTGTCCGAGGAAGAATCCGAAGCATACCGTCATCAGCGCGAACACGAGCATGCTGACCACCGCCATGGCGAGCGAGGCAGGGTTGATCGCGGTGAGGCCGCCGCGCGCGGTGGCGCTGAAAGCGAGGGCGATAAGGAGGCAGCACAGCCACGCCACGATTCCGATGGCGCAGCACACGGCCAGCACTCCGAGCGCGATGCGATGCGGTGGCGCGGCGCTGGCGCGCAGACGGCGCATCGTGGCCGGCGTCTGGAAGGCGGTGATGACGAAGGTGACGCCGAAGGCGATTGTCAGAATCAGGGAATAGATCATGGAGGTCGTCGCTCCGAGGAAGATGAGGGAGCTAGCGCTCGCGGCGGATGATGAGCGCGATGCATTGTCGTCGTTGGCATCAGAGGCAGTGCCGTTGCCGTCCGCGCTTTGTACGGTGACGGCGGGCGTCGCGTTGTCGTGCGAAGCGTCGAGCACAGTGGCGAAGGCATCGTCCGTCGTGTCGCACACGCCGGAGGCCAGTGCAGTGCGCGCCGATCCGACGAATCCGCCGATCTGCGTTTCCAGAAGCGTGGTTGCGGCGGAGGGTGCCGAGACATCGTCGTTCGAGGCGAACTGGATGGTAGGCATGGCGCTGTTCTGCGTTGCGCCGGCCTGAGTCGCGCCATTGCGCGAGGCCGCGAGGAAATCGTCGGCATACCCCTGCGGCACGATGACCACGAGGTCAGCGTATCCGCTGGTGAGTGCGTCCTGAATCTCGTCGGTTGTGTCTTCGACCTTCACGATTGTGGCGGACTGCTCCAGGTAGGAGCGTATCGCGGTACCCGCGGAATGGCCCGAGACGCTGTCGCGGTCGATGATGGCGACGGAGGCACGCGGCGGCGTGTATTCGGTGACGGATGTATCCTCGTACGATTGCGAGACGTTCATGGCGAGCATTCCCGCGATGAGGCACAGGCCCAGCAGATACACGAGCAGGAGCGGAAGATTCGCGCGCAGGATGCGCCACGCTGTTTTACAGGTTGTCATAGCTGGTCCTCCTCAGTTCGATTCCGGCGATGGCGAGCCCGAGCACGCCCATGGCCAGGAGGATGATGGCGGTGCGCAGGAACGGTGCAAGGCTGTCGTAGTAGAGAATGGCGTAGAACAGGTTGGTGACCTGCTTGACGGGATTGAGGTACTGGGCCGCAGGTGCCGCGCGGTTTACGGAGTCTGCGAACGACATGTTTCCGAACAGGCCGGTGAACACCGACAGCGCGAGTGTTGCGGCGACGCTGATGCCGACCTTGGTATTCAAGGTGATTCGTGGAATCGACCCCAGTGCCAGTCCCAGACAGCTCGACGCGCCTGCCGCGATGATGACCGCCACCGCGGCGAGGATTCCACGCCCCGCGAAACTCACGCCGATCACGAAGCGGATGAACAGCAGGTCTACGAGACCGCAGATGCTGGTCATCAGCCATGATGACAACAGTATGGAGGCGATTTTCGCGCTGTGGGACAGCGGCGACGAGCTGATGCGTGCGCCGAGCGGCGACAGGTTCGCCTGGAGGCGCGTGATGGAGCCGCATGTCAGGGACATGGCCATCATGAGGGCCATTGCGAGGATGGCCATGTGGTAGCGGGCCATGGGCGTGGATGTGCGGATACCTGGGTAGGAAGCCACCATGCTCTCGGCGTTCCCATCGGAGAGAAGCGCGGTGAACCACGCGGGGTCATTGAGCTTCGTCGGGTCGGTTTGCGCGGCGGAGGAGATTGCCGCCGCGATGATGGCGGAACGTTCGTTGTATTGGCCGATGAGCGTTGCCAGCGTGGTTAGCGACCACGCCTGTCCGTCGCTACCCGAGACCCGCGCCTGTGCGATGTCGGCGGCGGCTTTTTGCGACAGGGTCATCGTCAGGTGACCATCGGTATCGACGCTCAGGTAGGCGAGCGCGTCGCCAGTGCGCAGGAGTGATTGCGCAGCGGTAGTGTCGCTGACATCGGTGCGGGAGATGAGCAGGGGCAAAGATTGCGACGATTGCCCGGCTGATGCGGCTGCATGGGTATGTGCGACACGTGATGTTGCGTCGGTGGCATTTTCGGCGCCGGCGGCGCTTGGAGCGATGGTGCCGCCATTGACGCCGTCGGATGCGCCCGACAGTGCCTTGACGAAACTCTCGGCGCCGTAGGAGTCGCGCCACGCATCGTCGGTGACGACAGCGACCGGTGCCGTTTCCAGCACCGTGCTGCGTGCGACTGAACCGAACACCGCCTGCATGATCGATGACAGAATCAGAGGGAAGGCGATGATCCAGAAGAGTGTGGAGGGGTCACGGAGCGTCGCTTTCAGTTCGGTGACGAATGTGGTCCACATGGCGGCCTCCTATTCTTCGTCGGTACTTCCGGAATCCCGGAGCGCCGTGCCGGTGAGGGCGAGGAACACGTCGTTCAGGGTAGGCGGCTGGGATGTGACATGGCCCGGATGGATGCCTGCCGTTTGCAGGACATCAAGAATGTCCATGAGATTGTGGTCTCCGCGGGAGCAGCGGATTTCCAACTCATCGCCTTTGTCTCGGACGTTCTCCACGAATGGGAGTGCGGCGATTTTATGAAGAACGGCATCGGTTCGGTCAGGTGCGGTGATCGTGATGCGCTCGCCGGTCGCAACCATGCCTGTCAGTTCTTCCACGGTGCCGAGGGCGAGATGACGGCCATGATCCATGATGAGGATGCGGTCGCAGATCTGCTGGACCTCCTCCATGTAATGGCTCGTGTACACGACGGTTGCGCCTTCGCGGTTGAGTCGCTGTATGCCTTCGAGAATGGCGTTGCGGCTTTGCGGGTCCACCGCGACCGTGGGCTCGTCGAAGAAAATGAGCTCCGGCCGGTGCGCGATGCCGCAGGCGATGTTGAGTCTGCGCAGCAGGCCGCCGGACAGTTTCTTCGGCCGGAACTTTCGGTAGTCTTCCAGTCCGACGAATTCGATGGCCTCTTCCACGAGGCGCGCACGGCGCTCGCGATCGGGCACATAGAGGGAGCAGAAGTAGTCAATGTTCTCATACACAGTCAGCTCTTCGAACACCGCCACTTCTTGGGGAACCACGCCGATGCGTCGGCGCAGGTCGCGCGACGAGTCGGTCATGGGCTCGCCAAGGACGTGGATCTCGCCCGAATCATAGGTAAGAAGGCCCAGGATGCAATTGATTGCCGTCGTCTTGCCGGAGCCATTGGGGCCAAGGAGCCCAAAAATCTCACCGGCGTGCACCTCGAGGTCGAGGGCGTCGAGGGCGAGCATGTCGTCGTAACGCTTCACCAGTCCATGGACCGACACCGCCAGGTCGGAGCGGTCCGATGCGGAACCGTTGGCGGGAGCCTTGGCATGTATGGTGCTGCGGGATGTATCTGTGGTTTCCATGGTTCCATCGTGCCATCGATGGTGCGTCCGACACGGATGACAAATGTCACTGTTTCCCCATTCCTCGGGAAACGATGACTTTCGTCACCCTCATCCGCCCTTGGTGCGGAAGTATGATGGCATTGCGACGCGATAGGCGTTTCCACACACATATCGAATCCCTTTTCCATTCCCGCAGCCATCCCAGAAAGAGAAAGGACGACGGATGAGCCGACCCAGCATCGTATGCCGTGGCGCCAGGACCGGCTCGCGGCCGTTCTTCTCTCGGTCCGATTTGCGCCGTGTCCTCGCAAAGGCTGCGGTCCTGCTGTGCTGCGCGATCGGGGCGTGGCTCATGGCTTCGCCCGCGGACGGTATGTTCATGGTCTCGCTTGTCTCTGGGTTGACGGCGGTATGCGCCACGGCGATATGTGAATGGGCGACGCACCCGCAGACGGGGATGTGCGTCGTCGCGGCATGCGCCGTGGCCACGGCGTTTCTTCCAGCGGACATGGGACCATGTGCGCTGGCGTTCCTTCCCGTCATGGCCGTGGATGCAGGACTGCAAGATTGCCGCAGACGGTTTTCATGCGACATGGGTCGCGACGAGGCGCGATGGGAATTTCCGTCGCTTCAAAGAGTCCTTGGCTATCTCCGGATTCATCGCGACGCCAGCCTGTGCATGTCCGCTGGCGGCGTGGCGTTGGTCAGGACGATTCCGGCCGGCATCCCGTATTCGATGATTGGAGCGATGGGTGTTGTCGCTTCCCTGTGCATCGGCTGGCAGCTGCAGGCGGTGGCGGAGCTTGAAAAATCCCTGCGCCTGCGCGAGGACGAGCACAGGCTGCTGCGCCGTACCTCGATGGCCCGTCTGGCGGAGGCGGACGAAGCCCGCGACGAGGCGGTGCGCACGGCGCAGTTGCATGAACGGACGCGCATCGCCAGGGACATCCATGACAACGTGGGGCACCTGCTGACACGCGCCATCATGCAGACGCAGGCGGCGGTGGCCGTGGAGGAGTCGCTTGGCGACGGCGACGCGGCGCAACGTGTCCGTGACATCGCCGACACACTGGACGAAGCGATGACGACGATTCGCCGCTCCGTCCATGATCTGGAGGACGAGGGGACGGATTTCGCCCAGCTGATGGAATCGGCGGCCCACTCCCTTCCCTCACGGGCCCTGTCGGTCACTTTGAACGACTCCGTGACATCCGCGCCCGCCCCGGTCGCGCGGTGCTTCGCCATCGCGATACGCGAATCGCTGAACAACGCTGTGCGCCACGGCGGAGCCCGCCACGTCACCATCGCCGTTAGAGAGCTGCCTGCGCTCTGGCAGCTCGTTGTGCAGGACGATGGGCGCATCGTCGCCGACCGACCGGCGGAATCAGCCGGCCAGTCGAAGACATCCGCCGTCGAAGACTCGACGCGCCATGTCATCCGCGCCTATCGCCGCGAAGTCACCCGGGGCATGGGATTGCATGACATCTCGGCACGCGCCCAATCGCTGGGAGGGACGATGACCGCAGGACCGGTGAAAACAGGCTGGCGCGTGTTCGTCGCCATTCCGAAGACGAGTTTCTTCTGCTCGGCTCCGGCGCGGGGCATGGCCGACGCCCGCCCGATGGCGAATTGCAGAGCAAGGAGAATCGATGTCTGACCAAAGTGCCGAGAGCCGTCCCATCAGCGTGGCGATTGCCGATGACGATTCCATCGTGTGCAGTTCGCTGGGCACGATCTTGGAAGCCACGCATACGGCGGTGGTTCTCTGGTCCGCGCGCAACGGCGCGGACGCCCTCGCTCTGTACGGCCGCCGACGCTCCGATGTACTCCTGCTCGACGTCCAGATGCCAGGAATGGATGGACTCGAAGCTGGGCGCAAAATCATGTCTGAGGATCCTGACGCGCGCATCCTGTTCCTCACCACCTTCGCCGACCGCGGATACATCGATCAGGCAATCGCCCTCGGCGCTCGCGGATACCTCATCAAACAGGATGTCGCTTCCGTCGCTCCAGCGGTGAAAGCCGTGATGGCGGGGCAGGTCGTGCTGGGGGCCGAAGTACTGGGTAAAATCGTCAACGGTCCTGCAGGGCATGGTCCGCAGGGGAGGATGGGTGGAAGCCCCGCTTCCGACGCTTCATGCGGCACGCCGTCGATCAGAGGGGGAACCGGCGCCGGCGGCGAAAGCGACGGCACGAACGGGGCGGACGGGGCCGATGTGTCGGAATCCCTGCACGCCGGTTTCTCGGAACGCGACCGAGAGCTCATCGAGTTGATTGCAGAAGGCTGGGACAACCACATGATTGCCGAGCATCTGAATCTTTCCGAAGGAACCGTGCGCAATCGTGTCACCCGTCTGTTGGACAGGGCCGGGTGCATGAATCGCACGCAGCTCGCCGTGCTGTGGGTTGAGGAGAAAAACCGGAAGGGAGGCATGCCGAAGTGAATTCCGAGGGTCTGTGCTAGCCTAAGAGACCTATGGTCCGTCTCATGGACCCCTTTTGTTACGAAAGATAGCAGTGTCTGCATTCCATTCATCGAAAAAATCAGCATCATCCCGTCGCGCCTCAGGACAGGGTGCGCATCGCTCTCACGGCGGCAACGACCGCCGTTTCAACGGTTCATCCCATCATTCCGCGGGCCGCGGCTCGCACGCACCCAACTATGACATCATGCCCGAGGAACCGCAGGCGGCGGAATTCACGGCATCTGAAATTTCGCACGACGCCGACCGCGCCGACCTTACCTTCGAACAGCTTGGCGTCCCCGGCCGTCTCGTGAACGTGCTCGCGGACGACGGCAAGATCGTGGCGTTCCCCATCCAGGCCGACACCCTGCCAGATTCCCTCAACGGACGTGACGTGCTCGGCCGCGGCCGCACCGGCTCAGGCAAAACCCTCGCCTTCACCATCCCGCTCGTCGCGCGCCTTGGAGCAGGCGGCACCGGCGCGTCGGCCATGCGCGAGTTCAAGCGCCTGCGCGAACGCGAACACGAGCCCGGCGCCGAGCGACTCCCGCATCCGCGCGGCATGGTCCTTGCCCCGACGCGCGAGCTCGTCAACCAGATCGACGACGTCATCAAGCCGCTCGCCAGAGCCTACGGCATGTCCACCGTGACCATCTACGGCGGCGTGAACCAGAAGAGGCAGGTGGCGAGTCTCAAGGCTGGCGCCGACATCATCGTGGCGTGCCCCGGCCGTCTTGAGGACCTTCTGGGCCAGAAGCTGCTGTCGCTTGCGGCTGTCGAGGTCTCCGTGCTTGACGAAGCCGACGAGATGGCCGACATGGGCTTCCTGCCCGCGGTCACGCGCCTGCTGGGCCAGACTGACCCGAACGGGCAGCGCATGCTGTTTTCCGCGACGCTCGACCATGGCGTGGACAAGGTCGTGGAGGAATTCCTCCACGACGCGAAGGTGCACGCGGTGGCCGATTCGGACGAGCCTGTCGATACGATGACGCACCACCTGTTCACCGTGTCGCGGGGCAACAAGTACGAGGTCATCCGCGCCCTGGCCAGCGGCAAGGGCAAGAGCATCTTCTTCACCCGCACCAAGTTCCAGGCGCAGAAAATGGCCAAGAAGCTCGTGCAGCAGGGCATCCCTGCCGTGGACCTTCAGGGTAACCTGTCGCAGAACCAGCGCGACCGCAACCTCTCCGCCTTCACCGACGGCCTTGTGCGCGTGCTCGTGGCCACCGACGTGGCGGCGCGCGGCATCGACGTGAGCGGCGTCAAGCTCGTGGTGCAGACCGAGCCGCCGCAGGACTCCAAATCGTTCCAGCATCGTTCCGGCCGCACGGCCCGCGCAGGCGAGTCCGGCGATGTGGTGACGCTTGTGCTGCCCGAGCAGGAGCGGTATGCGAAGTCGCTGATGCGCCGCGCCGGCATCGAGGTCGAGCCGCAGGAGGTGGTGCCCGGAAGCCCCGTCATCGAGGAGCTCGTGGGTGAGCCTGCACCGACCGTGGAGAACTGGACGCTAGCCGGCGCTCGTGAGAAGGAGCAGGAGGAGCGCAAAGAGCTCGAGCATCGTCAGAAGGCGGCCGCGCGCCGCCGTGCACGCGCTGCCCGGCGCGAGGCGATCGCCCGTGGCGAGGAACCCGAGGCGGCGGATAGCATGCGTCGTCCCGACCGACATGATGCCAGCGATGACCGTTCCGGTCGCCGCAATCGTTTCGACCGCGGCGACGGTGCACGTCAGGACCGTTCGCGAGGCAAGCGTCATCACGACGACGCACGATTCTCGGACTCCGCCTCGACGCGCCGTCGCGGCGGTGGACGAGGCAATGCACACCACGGCCGCGAGCGCGACCCGCGCTACCGCGAGGACGCATGGAACGATGAGGGGCCGTTCATTGCCTCGGATCGCTCAGGCGATCGCTTCGGCAACCGTTCTGGCAATCGCACGAATGACCGGTCCGTCGGGAAACGGGGCCGGGGCAAGCGTGCGGAGGGTTCCTTCGAATACCAGGAACGTCATCAGAGGCGTCGCGATGACCGTCACGCGGGCGGCTACCGCGGCGGAAATGGCGGGAACAGGCGCACCGGGTCGTCAAGCCGCTTTTCGCAGCGCGGTGGCCGGCGCTCGTACGGGTCGCGATAGGTCATGACGGCATACGATGGCGCCGCGTCGCCCGCCGATTCACGCGAGCAATACGCCGAACGGGCGGCGATCGGGCTGCTCGGCAGCCTCATCGTGCGCGATTTTCCGGACGGGACGCGCGCCGTCGTGCGCATCGTGGAAACCGAGGCCTATGACCAGCTCGACCCGGCGAGCCACACGTATTGTGGCTGCACCAAGCGCAACCGCGCCATGTTCGGCCCCGCGAACCATGCGTATGTGTATTCCATCTACGGAATGCACCATTGCATCAACGTCACCGCCGGTCCGGACGGTTTCGGCTGCGGCGCGCTGATCCGCGCGGCGCAGCCCGTCGAAGGGCGCGATGTTCTGGCACGCCACCGCTACCCAGCGTCCGACGGCACGTTCACCGCTGCACAGATACGCAACCTCACCAACGGCCCGGCGAAACTGTGCCAGGCGCTTGGCATCGGCATGGATCTGTATGGGCACGATATGTCCGAGCCGCCGCTGCGCATCGTGCCCGGCGACCTCGAGGCGGGGGAAGGCGTCGCCCGCACGCCGCGCATTGGCATCCGCAAGGCCGCCGATCGCCTGCGTCGTTATATCATCGTGGGAAACCCCTGCGTCACCCCGTCTCCATTGAATGCCGCGGCGCAGGAGATCGACAACCGAGGAACCAAAGAGAATCTGAGGGTCGGTATGTGCAAGGATTCCGAATCGTCCGTTGTAAATTCTGGTGCAAATCCCGGCACTAATTCCGCCGACGGGCTCATCGCGCCCATCGTGGACATCAAGCGCGCGTACGAGGAGCCGTCGGATGCCGACGGTGCGCGCATCCTCGTCGACCGCATGTGGCCGCGAGGCAAGTCCAAGGCCACGGCGCGCATCGGGGCGTGGGTGAAGGACGTTGCGCCGTCCAAGGAGCTACGCACATGGTTCGCGCATATCCCGGAGCGTTTCCCGGAATTCGCCGAACGCTACCGCGCCGAGCTCGACGCGAATCCCGACGGCGTGCGCGAACTCGCCGACGCGATGGCGGGCAACGAGCGCGTCACGCTGGTCTATGCGGCCAAGGACCCCGACCATAACAACGCCGTGGTGCTGCGCGACTGGCTTGTCGACCGCGGTCTCGCGCGCCGGGCGTAAGGGCGTAAGGGCGTAAAGACGTAAAGGTCGGAAAGGCGAGAAAGGGCGCCGCCTTCAGGAGATATCCATATTCGGATACCTCGAGCGCATGAAGCCATCGTCGAAAACCCTGTCCACCCAGCGGCAGTAGGGGTTGTCGAAGTACACGCCATGCGCGCGCTGCCCGTAGCGCACGATCGCCGGCAGCATTAGCGACAGGTCCACGAGCATCACCACGGCCACAATCACGGCCACCGTGCGGCGCGTGCGACCGCCCATGCGGTGCACAAGCCGCAGCAGCGGCGGGAAAATCCAGCACATGCCCGCCATGCACAGCAGCCCCCACACCAGCATGTAGGGCACCGTGGTGCGGCCGCCGATGTTGAGGAATTTGCCGGAGTAATCCCATGATCGCGTGCCGAGCAGAACCTCCTGCAGCACGCTGAGCAGGTATTCCACGCCGCCGCCGAGCAACGCGCCCCATGCCGCGTACTGCCAGGGGCGTTTCACGGCGTGCAGAGCGAGGAACATGGCTACGGCGCCTAGGCCATACACCCAGTTGACGGGCGTGATGATGGAGCCGCTACGGTTCTCGAACACGCCCGATGTGATGAGCACGAGAATCTCCTCCCACAGCGTGCCGATGATGCCGGCGATGGCGAAGAGGAACGGCATGTCGAAACCGTCCCATTCCGGCATGGTGCGCGGGCGGTTGAACCAGGCCGCGACGGCATGCAGGCGCGAGGGGCGGGGCGGGCGATTCCGTGTGCGTGGGCTGGCCATGGCGTATGTCCTTTTCTGTGCGCGGCGTGCGCCGCGGCAATGCGGCGGGTGCGGGTCGCGTGCGCGATGTTGTGCACGCCGTGTGCACGATTTTCCTGTCTGCCGCCACCGTATCGCATCGCGTAGGCAATCGTGGCATTGTCTACGATGCCACTGCCGCGTGTTGCGTGCACGGACGGAGGATGGTGGCGGACGTGACGGGGTGAAGAGACGGACGCGGGGCGGCGCACGCGATAGAGTGACGGCATGAGAATCGTATTGCAGCGTGTCAGCGAAGCCAGCGTCGATGTGGTGGACCCCGCCACCGGCGAGGCCGACCCCACCTTCGAGAAGCAGAGCATCGGCGCAGGCTACGTGCTGCTCGTCGGCGTATGTGACGACGACGGGCAGGAGGACGTCGACTGGCTTGCGCGCAAAATCGCGAACCTGCGCGTTTTCGAAGACACCGACGGACGCATGAACAATTCGATCGCGCAGCACGGCGGCAGCGTTCTGTCGATCTCGCAATTCACGCTTTACGGCTCCGTGCGCCACGGCAACCGCCCCAGTTTCGTGGCCGCAGGCGAGCCGGAGCATGCCCGGCGTGTGTGGAATGCGTTCAACGATGCGCTGCGTGCGCAGGGGCTCAAGGTGAAGGAGGGGCGTTTCGGTGCGCATATGCGCGTCTCGCTTCTCAACGACGGTCCCGTCACCCTCACCATCGACACCCGGGAGTAGTGCGGCGCGCGGTCAGGCGAGGCGGAAGATACGCAAGGCTCATTCCCATTGCGTCAGTTCGTTTCGATTATTGACCGCCATTCGCGTGGGAAGCCAATGGGCGCGAGATCAACATCCGGATACGTTTCCGTCAGCGATATGAGATTTTTTGCAAGGCGAGGCCAATCATCACGCCATACGCTCAGATATATCCTCATAATGATGGTGACACTTGCGAAGAGACGATTCCGTGCGCTGTCATGAGTGAGAAGCTTCTTATCTGCGCGCAACAATTTCGGACGTGTGGTTATCGTACGGTTATAGACGCGCCTGTGATGAGCACAGAGATTCCTGATGTAGGTAAGATGCCGCAACCAGCTTTCAAGATATATGTGTGACATGGAGAAGTCTTTGGCGATGGCATCCCGCACCCTCTTGCCATCGGGGTAGGTTGCTGCGTCTGAGAGATTCCCATACATCTTGGAAACCGTGCCCATGGACATGATTTCGACAGCCGCCCAAATCGGGAGCATTCCGTATTCATTCATGTTGTGCACGACGCACGGGACGCCTTCCCCATAAGCGCGGTCGCGTTCCTTGCGGATAATGTCGAGTGATTTCGAGTGAAGGCGTGCATCCTTGAAGTATCGCTTGTCTTCGTAGGACATTGCCGAGCCCGTCGACACGGATAGATGATAAGCGAAGGATGTGCGCGCCTTGATCTCGATAGGAGCTATGGCGGACCACAGCCACATGCGCAATTCGGAGTCGAAGGCATATATCGATCTGACGGTATCGAATGACGAATCATGCGAGAACGTCCCGTCCGGTTGCAGAAGCGTAAGCCAGTATCCGCTCGCCCTGTAGTAGTTGACGTCCGAAAGCCATGCGGCGGCGGCATTCACGTTGGGTATCGTCAGGCCGCGTCTAGCCATGTGCCCGACTTGCTGTATGAATGAAGCGGGCGGTTTCGGGTAGGTATGAAACGACCCCGCCTGGTTCGCTTCGCCATGGGCGCTCGCGTGCGGGGTACTGTCAGAATTCATCATATCTCCACCTTTCGTTGGTTCAAAATAGTGTTGGCGTGTCGGTGATTTCTTTGTTCTCGTGTGTTGCTGTTTTCGGCTGTTGTTTGTTGAATCCGGTTATTGGATTGGCTCAGGCTTTTGTATATCCGATGAGTGCGATGCAGTGGTTGAATCTTTGGTTGATTTTACAGTGCTCGAAGAAGAATCAAGTTGTGATTTCATGTGCCGTCGTGGGGCGAGGCGAAGCTTGCCGGGTATGATTCCGAGAGTCTGGACGCCTTGTATCGCAAGGCGGCGCGTGGCCTTCCCGCAGGCGCGTCGTACAGGGACGTGCTCGCCCGCATGCGCGCGCAGGGCGGTGTTGCGGACTCCCCGGCCGCGCAGGCGGGCGAGGGTGGTGGCGGGAAGCCGCCCAAGGACACCGCGGCCGCTCCGCAGCCGGATGGGCCCAGGAAGCCGAACGAAAACGAGGGCAACGGAATCATCGACACGGCCAAGGCGCGCGAACACCGCGCCATGTGCCGGGAGATTCTGGAGAATGGGAATGCCGCGCAGCGATATGAAGCTCTTCAAGCGTGGGAAGGACATGGATACGAGTCATGGATGGATGACCAAGTCCGGGCGGAAATCCTCAAACATGACGCGACTTGGGTGCGTGGCGGCGCTTCGCCTGCAATAGATATCGAGTCCGGGGCGCGCCCGATGGAGAAGGAAATGGCCTGCGCCGAGAGTCTTTCCGCGGTGGGGTTCAAGGTCACGTTCCGAGCCACGCGTGCCGCTTCGAAAATGCGGACATCCAATCTGTACATTCTCGAGAATGGCGAGGATATCGCATGGGAAATGAAACAGCCAACCGGAAACGGTCGCCAGACCATTTCCCACCAGTTCGAGGAAGCTGCCGGGCAGTCGGATAGATTGATAATCGATGCGACCGCGTTCCAGCAAGGAAGTAGATGGAGCGATGGCGATGCTCTTGCCAAAGAGTGCGAGAAGCTGATTCGATACCATTTCAAGGATTCGGAGGGGAACGCGATGCGTTTCTCCGAAGTCCTGATAGTTGAGGACGCAAACGAAGCGGTATCTATCCGAAGGATCATCAGAGTATGAAAAAGGGAGTAAACCCCTCTGTATAGGTCAGCGGGGAACTCCCTGCTCTCATTATAGTGCCGTCTTATCGTGGCAACAACCTGAGCCGCCTTCGGGCGGCTTTTTTATTACTGGCCTCGCGGATTCTGCGGGGCTTTTGCATATCCGTGCCCCGTCCCTGTGGCGGGGCTTTCTCGTACCTGGGGGTCTGGCGATGGTGAAGTCGCGTTCGTATGAGGAGTTCGTGGAGAAGTTCAAGCCGAAGAAGACGACGGACGACTGCTACACGCCGCCGGAGGTGTATGACGCGGTGCTCGCGTGGGTGCGCCGCGAGTACGGCATCCCGGACGACGCGCCGATCGTGCGCCCGTTCTGGCCGGGCGGCGACTACGAGCTGGAGGAGTATCCGGAGGGGTGCGTGGTCGTGGACAACTCGCCGTTCTCGATCCTTGCGAGGATCGTGCGCTTCTACATGGCGCGGGGCGTGCGTTTCTTCCTGTTCGTCCCGTCCCTGACCCTGTTCAGCGCGATGCTGCCGGGCACGACGGCGATCGCCGCCGGACTGGACGTCACGTATGAGAACGGGGCGGTGGTGCGCACGGGGTTCCGCACGAACCTGGAACCGGGCGTCGCGGCGCGCACCGCGCCGGACCTGACGCGCAGCGTGCAGGCGGCGGCGGATGCGGTGGCGTCGCGGGGCAGGAGGCATGTGCCCTCGTACTCGTATCCGCCGGAGCTGCTGACTGCGGCGCGCCATCGCCACGAGCTTGTCGCTGAGGCGTTTGTCGATGTGATTTACAATGGGAGTGGTGCCAATCCGTTGAGCGTGGCCGTTGTGAGGGAGAAGATAGACGGGAGGGCGGTCGATGGGTAAGAAGAAGCTTCCTCCGATTCCGGAGCGTGACGAGTTCATGAAGCACTTCACGCTCGCCATGTTGGATGAGTACGAGTCCATGGATTTTGACGACGATTCTGAGTTCGCTTGGGCATGGAACGATGACATGACTAGCCCCGTGGCGGTGTGGCGCGAGACCGGTGAACCCGCGACGAACAAGAACGGGAACTGGTACAACGGATTGGAACCGTTCTCCCTTAGCGACCCGCTGATGTCGCAGATCGGCACGAAATGGCCGACCATGACGGAGCAGATGCGGGTGTTCGTCACAGGGGACCCTAAGATGGCCTCCACGCGTCTGTCTCCTCCGCCGAAAGGTCAAGCCGCGAATGGGTACTTGCCTGTTTCTTTGTTTTCTTCTGGCCGCCTTCGGGGCGGCTTTTCTATTACCTGCCCCGCGGATTCTGCGGGGCTTTCGCATATCTGAAAGGAAGGTGGGGGTCATGTCGGATGAGATTCCGGATTATCTGATGCGCATGGCCGGCGAGTACAGGGAGCTCGTGGGCAGGAGTGAGCGTCTCTCGGACTACAGGGCCTTGCATTTCCGCGAGTTGGAGGAGTCCGGCGAGGAGGAGCTCATGTCCGACCAGGAGTATGCGATCCGCGAGTACGCGGACGTGCTGATGAAGCGCCTCCGCTTCCACCTGGGCGACCGTGCCGTGGAGGTCGTCGCTGGCGGGCGATCGGAGTCCTAGAACACATTTGCCCCGTCCGTGTGGCGGTTTTTGGCTGTCGTGGAGTGCCCCGGGGGCTTTTCTTTTTTGCCCACATCCTCGCATGGGTTCACGTGATTTCGTGTGTTTCGCGGTTACATCGCGTGACCTGCCGCGTGGTTCGAAACCCCAGCGTTCGCAATGAAAAAGCCCCGCGACTGCAATGGCCGCGGGGCTTCGTGAATCGTAGGGCCGCTGGGACTTGAACCCAGGACCAACGTCTTATAAGGACGCTGCTCTAACCGACTGAGCTACGGCCCCGTGTGGATGCATGCCGACCAAGGCGAAACGCAGACTCCTGCCGAAATGCAGGCTTGTGCTGAAACGGCTGGGCGATCCAGACGACGCATCCATACGGGGATATCATACACATCCCCGGGGAACGCTTGCGGTTGCCCTGCTGTTGCGCTGTGCATTGTTCATGGGAGCACTTAGCTGTGTTTCGCAATGCGTCTGCCGCTGGGGCGGCGCGTGCCATGTGCGGGGCAGACGGGCAGGGGCAACGTGGAGAGCGCTGAGTACTATGGCAAAGGAAGCTTGGTAGAACCGATTGCGCCCTGTGCGCGGAAGGGAACGTTATGCCCTACAATGATGACGCTTCGCAGCAGCGAAATGACGCCGCCGACACCCAGGCGACCCAGGCTTTCAATCCCTTCGCGCAACTGGGAAACGATTCGGAGCAATCCCATGCGCAGGTGACGCAACCGACGCAGACAGTTCCAGCGCCTGCACAGCCTACACAATCCACGCAGCCTATGCAGCCTGCGCAACAGCCGCAGCCAGTCCAACAGCTGCAGCCGCAGCCGATGCAGGCGATGGCGACGCAGCAGCTGGCCGATCCCTATGCGGGGCGTCGCCTGGCAACGCAGTCGATGGAGTTCTCGAGCCGTCCGTCCGTGCTCCCCACATCGGGAAGCGAAAATGCCTTGATGGGCGCCACCGGCGTGATGGGCGCTCCCATTGGATCGGCGCAGGCGCGTGATGCTGCGGAAACCCAAGTGCTGCAGCCCACCGCCCAGGTGCCTCCCACTGTGCCGATGACCGCAGGGCAGACGCAGACGCTGGCATACGGCCAGAATGCATACACACAGACGATTTCTTACGCACAAAACCCCTATGTCGCAGGGGATGCCGCTGCCACGCCCGCAGCTGGTTCAGCCGCGTATGGCGCGCGTGCCCCGCGCTCCGCCCAATCCGCACGGGTGTCGTCCTCCGCAACCCCAGGCTATGCGGGAGACGAGGACTCGGTCTCGTTGGAAGACACTCCCGCCTATGGCACCCAGGTTGGCACGCAGGTTAGCCCACAGGCCGGCACGCAGGCATTCGGCGGCGCTCCGGCTGCGGGTGCTGCCGCAACCGGCTACATTCAGAGCGCTCCCGCAGGCTATCCGGGCTCCGGGCAATCGGGCGAATCCCAAGGTTCCGCCAATCCCGCCTCGCAGCCTTCCCATAGTGAGAGGAAACCGTCATCATCGGGCAATACCGCGCGAGTGGTTGCCATCATCGTCGTGGTGGTGCTTGTCATCGTGGGAATCGCCGTGGCATTGAGCCACAAATCCAAGTCAAATCCGGGGCAGACCGCGTCATCATCGGCGAATGCAACGACCTCGCTCGCCTCATGCCAGGAATCCGTGAACCGATACAACGATTCGCGCAACCGCTGGAACAGCGTCGTGTCGGAAGCTTCCGCGACATCGGCAATCACGGCAGACCAAGTGCAGGACGCCTCCACGGTCGCCAATCTGCAGCTTGCGCTCAAGGCGACGGTACCTGACCTAACCCAATGCGATACCTCCGCCACGGACACGCAGCTTCAGCAGACCACCAGCCTGAACAATGATGCAGCGGATACTTTGCAAAAGAATGCGGATGCTGTGACCGCCGCTGCACAGAAAGTCACGGATTCCAAGTCCGCGAAGGATTCCGCCGATGCTTCCGCTTCGGCTGAGGCGTCGCAGCAACAGCAGCAGGAGGAGGCGCAGAAGCTGGCGCAGGCGCAATCCGACCTCAAGACCGCGATCGACGCCGCCAACGCCCAGCTTTCCGAAGCCCAGCAGCGGTTGGGTCCCACGGATCCGAACGTGCAGCAGTTCCAGCAGGAAATCGCCGCTTCGCAGCAGGTGCTCAACAACTCCTCGGCGGATTATGCGACGGTGACCGGCAGCACGAACACGCTGACCAGTGCGACGTCCTACATGAAGCGGCAGGTGGATTCGGCAACGGTGAGCGCCGCTCCTGACACCAATCCGCAGCCTCAGCCGAGCGAGCAAACGCAGCAAGATCAGCAGGCCCAGTCGGATCAGGGAAGCGAGTCAAGCCAGCAGGAGTCGGCGAATCAGGGGTAGTAAATGGTGAAAGCCCTAGGGCTGGCCAGCAACCCTAGGGCTAATTAGAAACCGCAAACCGCAGCGCGAATCAGAAACCGCAGCCGATTCGCTCTGCCATCGTGCGACCCTGCGGTGCAATCTACGCCCCTGCGGACCGACGGTGCGACGGCCAGACGGCCAGACGGACCGTCGGTCCTGCGAGACCTGCGCCCGCCGCCTCAGTACAGTTCTTCGAAGATCTTCAGCACGCGCTTCTCGTCAAGCGGCACGAAGTTGTTTTTCATCAGGCGATGCTGCGTGGTCATCACACGATGCGTGAACTCAGGCAGGTCCTCGCGCGTCACGCCGTATTCGTGCAGCGCCTTCTTCGGCAGCAGCTGGTTGATGAGCTTCTCCAGCTCGTCATACACCACGTTCACGTCGCAGCCGAGGATGTCGGCGATGAACTGGTTCACCTTGGCGATCTCGCCGTCTGACTTGATCTCCATGTAGTTGCGCAGCACGCCGGTGAACATGGCGTAGTTCGACTCGCCGTGCGGCACATGGTATTTGCCGCCCAGCTGGTAGCTCAGCGCGTGCACGGCTGCGCAGCCGCCGGTTTCGAAGCTCAGGCCCGCGTAGTCGGAGGCGATGAGGAAGTCGCTCATGAGCTCGTTGCGCTTGGCGCGGCGTTCCGGCGATCCCGCAGGGCCGGCCTCGGCGATCTGCTTGTAGCCGCTGATGATCATCTTCATGGCCTCGTAGCCGAATAGCTTGGTGTACGGCGTGGCGTTCGGCGACAGCGTGGATTCCACGGAGTGGACGAGCGCGTCCATGGAGCTCGTGGCGAAGACATGGTCGGGCAGGCCATAGAGCAGCTCGGGGATGAGCACGGCGTCGTCGGCAAACATCTCGGGGCTGGCGATGCCGGCTTTGCTGCCCAGACGCGTGCGGTTGATGGCAGCGATCTCGGTCACCTCGCTGCCGGTGCCGCAGGTGGTGGGCACGAGCACGAGGCCGACCGTGCGCTTGTAATCGGGCAGATGATCGATTACTGCGTCTATGCCGTCGCCGCCCGCCACGGCCACGACCTTCGACATATCCATCACCGCGCCACCGCCTATGGCGATGATGCGGTCGTAGTCGAATGCCGAGGCATCCTGGATGATGGCGTCGATCATCTCATCGGTCGGTTCCTGCGCACCGTACTTGTCGACGGTCAGCACGCTCGCGCCGTTGAGCACGGGCTCGAGGAACTGCTTGTTCACGAAGTCGATGGTGACGACCAGATCCGTGGGGCCAAGCTTGAATTCCTCGGCGAATTCCTTGACAGTGGGGAATTCGTGAATGTAGTTGGGGCCAGTGGTGAGCATCTTCATGGCGGTCTCCTTGTGTGTTTCTTGCAATTCTTATGAATTGTGTTTGTAGGTGTATGTGTTTGTCGGCCTATGCTTCGTCGGCTGCGTATTCCGGCGGGTCCTTGCGCAGTCCCTTCGTGAGGAACATCAGCACGACGATGCCGATGGCGAGCCATGCGAGTCCGAGCACGAGGGCGTGGGAATCCAGATGGATGAGCAGATAGAAGCAGAATGCCGCGCCGAAGGCAGGGAAGACGATGTTGCGCAGCGCACCTTGTGGAAAGTCCTGTGCGCGGTCTTTTTTGGATGCCTTCGCATAGGCAACGATGAGCGAGACGTTGACGAGGGTGAAAGAGGTGAAAGCGCCGAAGTTCACGAACGACGTGGACGTGGACACATCCATGAACAGAGCGATGAGGCCCACGGCGGCAACGATGAGAATGCATGGCACGGGGGTGTTGAAACGCTTGCTCAGCCGGCCGAACACCTTGCGCGGGAGCACTCCGTCCCTCCCCATTACATACATGAGGCGCGATGCGCTTGCCTGTGTGGCGATGCCGGAGGTGAACTGGCCCACGCACAGGCCGGCGACGAAAACGGAGGTGAACAGGTTGCCGCCGATCGTCATGGCGATCTCATAGGCGGCGGAGGAGGAATCGGCGAACACGCCGCCGGGGTGCACGAGCTGGGTGAAGTACGCGACGCCGATGAAGATGAGGCCGCCGATGATGGCGACGAGCATGATGGCGCGGGGCATCGTGCGCTTGGGGTCCTTGGTCTCTTCGCTCATCGTGGTGACGGCATCGAACCCGAGGAAGGAGTATGCGGCGACGGCGGCACCTGCCACCATTGCGCCGAGCGACGAGCCTTGGCCGACGAACGGTGAGGCGCTGAGCAACGTGCCGGTGCCCGTGCCGCCAAGGACGGAGCGGATGGACAGGCCGACGAACATGGCGATCACCAGCGCCTGGAACACCATGAGCACGAAATTGATTTTGTCGGCTACGTTGATGCCGACGATGTTGATGGCGGTATCGAGCACGATGTAACCGATGATCCACGACCACATCGGCACGGTGGGGAACAGCGCGTTGAGATAGGATGCGCCGATGAGCCACACGACCATGGGGAGAAACATGTAATCGAGCAATACCGCCCACCCCACGAGGAACCCGAGCTTGCGGCTGATGGTCTTGCCCACATAGGTGTAGGCGCTGCCGGACTCAGGGTGAAGCACCGACATGCGGCCGTAGCTGTTGGCGGTGAAAAGCATGGCGATGGTGGCGAGCAGGTAGCTCATGGCCGCGGCGCCGTGGGAGTCCTCGGCGATGACGCCGAAGGTGCCGAGTGCGATGATGGGCGTCATGTACGCCAGACCCATGAGGGTGACGGAGCGCAGTCCCATCGTGCGTTTGAACCCGGCGTTCTTCGTTGCCTTGCTGGTTGCGTTTTCACGGACGGTGCCGCCGAGTTCGATGATGGAACTTGTGGCGCTTTCGGGAATCGTTCCCGATCCCATGAGTTGTGCTGTCATCATGTGTCCTTTCAATCGCTATGCGTTATGTGATGCGCTGGGCGCTATGTGAGGCGCGACGCGTGGTGAATCGTGTGTTACGGGTTATGAAGTGATGTTGCGGTGCAATGTGGTGTGCGGTATGGAACGTGGAATGCATGGTGCATTGCCGTGCATCAGGGTGCTGTGAGGCTTTGCTTCTTGGGATGCCACGACAGGGGGTCGATGCGTCCGCCGTACAACGGCAGCGGAACCGGCAGGTCCTCGGGGCGGAACTGATGCCACATGCGATTCATGCCGAGGGTTCCGTTTTCTTGCGTGCGTCGGGTGGCGCCGAGGTCGATTGTGCTGATCGCCAGCCCGGGTTCGCTGCCTTCCAGGGCCATGACCACGTCGCCCTCGGGATTCACCAGCAACGATTCGCCGTAGCCTTCCGGTTCCGGGGCGTTGAGGCTGAGCACGAATGTTTGGTTGGCGATGGCGTTGGCTCGTGCGAGCACCAGCTCCTGGCGGCGGTCCGGGGTGGTGGTGCGCACGAGGTTGATGATGAGATCGGCGCCCATCCATGCCAGGTTGCGGCTGATTTCAGGGAACCATGCGTCATAGCAGATTGTCAGTCCCAGGCGTCCGAATCCGGGAAGGTCCACGGTGGTGAGGGAAGTGCCTGGGGTGTATTGCTCGTAGGGGCGCCACGGGCAGATCTTGCGGTATGTTGCGGCAAGTGAGCCGTCGGGCGAATAGACGGGCATTGTGTTGAAGACGTATCCCGCGGGGTTCTTCTCGCACACGGTGCCGGGGATGAGCCATACGCCCAGTTCTTTGGCGAGGCTGCCGAGATTGGCGGAGAACTCGTCATGCAGGTCCGTGGCGGCGGAACGCTCCATTGCATGCCGTTCGTCGTCCGTCATGCCGGGCGTGCCGAACAGGTGCATCTCCGGGAATGCGATGAGCTGCGGTGTGCGACCCTCTGCGTCGGTTTCATGCGCGATGTGGCGCACGGAGTTGGCGAAGCATCCGAACGGGCGTCCGATGCTCAGCTGGCTGTATTGCGCCATGGCGATGGTGATGGTGCGCGGCGTTTGCTGCGTCACCTGTGCCACTGCGTCCTTCGCGGCCTGCGGTGTGGGGATTGTCTGCGTCATCGTCGCCTCCTTCGTGGCGTTGTCATGCAGGGCTGTGTTGCTCGGCACTTTGTGTTTTCTTGCCTGACACTTGGAAAGGTAGAGGAACAATCAATGGCATTCGATGGACGAATTGGATAAAATAGGGTGTGTTCGAGGACGCTCCGTCCATTTGTAACATTGGCGGCAGGAGGCAGATACATGTCCGTAACACTCAACGATTTGCTGGCTGAATCCTCGCTGCGGCTGTCCTTGGTGGTGCGCGGCGATCCTGGCGCGCTCGATGCGCCCATAGTGTGGGTGCACTCATCGGAATCCGCCGATCCCACGCCCTACCTCGAGGGTGGCGAGATGCTGCTCGTCACGGGATTACAATGGCCGGACGAACTGCTGAAAGAACCGCAAGGAGAATCGCACGAATCGCCAGCACGGCAATCCTTGGGAGGCTACGCTGCACGCCTTGCCGACGCAGGTGTGCGAGGCATCGGTTTCGGCATTGGTGTTGCGCACGCCGCCATACCCCAGTGGTTCGTCGATGAGTGCGAGCAGGCGGGGGTGCCACTGCTCAGTGTGCCGTTGGAAACGCCGTTCATTGCAATCTCCAAACGGGTGGCGCGCGGTGTGGGTGATGAGCGGCGGCAGGAATTCGCGAACCTCTACCACAATCAGCAGCAGCTCATTCGGTCCACCCGCCAGATCGATCCTGTGCGCGGCATCGTCACGAAAACAGCCCAGCTCGTGGGAGGATGGGCGGCATTCCTCAATCCTGCGGGCAGCGTGAGGGAATCATCGCATCACTTCCTGCCGGTGGATGTGGACGGGCTGTCTGATGCGCTCACCTTCAGCAAACTCGGCGAAGCCAAGTTCTTCCAGGCACGGGGCTATGACATCGCCGTGCTGCACGTGGCCTCGGCCGATCGCATTACGCTCGGTTACCTGGTCGCCGGTTGCAAGGGAGGCAAAGGCGCACTCGACCAGACGCTGTGCGCCGAGGCCGCCACGCTGCTCGCCCTGTCCGCAGGCGGATCTTCCCGAGGAATCCGCGCGCTTACGCATTTCCGTTCCGCCATGACGCGGGACTGTCTGGAAGGCAGAAGCGATGCCGTGGTGCGGTATGCGGACGACCTGTGGGGCGGCATGCCGCGTGAACCGTTGGAAGTATTGCGCATCATGGGCGAGGATGCCGCGGTGGAGGATGCCGCGAGGCTGTTCGAACCCTTCGGCTCGCATATAGCGCGTTCGATGAATCCCGTTGTGTACGGAAAGCTCGACGACGAGCTGTGGGTGGTGGTTTCACAAGGCAACGCACCGGAATGGCTGGGGCAGCTGGGGAAGGATTCGCGAATCACCGTCGGCGAATCCTCCGGCTGCACGTGGCATGATCTGGCGCGCGCACGCCATGAGGCCTTCCAGGCAGGTTCGCAGGCGCTCGCCTCCGGAGCCAAAGCGGTGCGTTATGGCGAAACAGGCGGGGCGGCGTCGCTGGAGGCGATGGTCGATCCGGCCGCTATGCGGGCTTTCGCCGATCTGCGCCTTGCTCCCATCGCCAACCTTGTGTTCGACCGGTCCACCGGCCCGCGCACGGAGGCGAGCGGAAAAACCGCTGAGGGTCGCGCCGGTGCAGGAAACGCCGCTGTCGGCAGGCGCGCTGTCGGAGGATTGGGCGCTTCGCTGGGCGATGGCATGCATGGCGCCGATGCCGTGCATGCCGTGGATGTGGTGCGCGCATGGGTGAGCTGCCGGGGACGTGTGGAAGAGGCATCGCGGTTGCTTGGCGTGCACCGGCATACGATGACGAAGTACGTGGCGAAGGTGGGCGAGATCCTCCACATGGAGATGGGCGATCCGGGCGTCATGGCGGAACTATGGTATGCGTGCCGTTACACGCGATTCGGTTCGAAGTTGTAAGGCGCATCGTTGGGTTGCTCTGTGGAGAATCGATTGCGGCGGCTTGATTGTGGCGGTTTGCCTGTAACGAAAAATTGGCAGGTGTAACACGTCAGATACGAATCACGCATAGTCTGACCGGTAATTCCACGGGAATTCGCAAGAGAAGCGATTTCTTCATCGAATAATCCACAAGGAGACCATGATGAGCGCATACACCGTCACCAATCCGGCAACCGGCGAAGTCGAGGCAACGTATCCCAGCGCAACGGACGAGCAGGTCGCGGCAGCCGTCGAAACCGCCGATGAAGCTTACCGCACTTGGGGCCGCGCATCCACCAAGGCGTCGCGTGCCGCATTACTCGCCCGCGTAGCCGACCTGTACGACGAGCGCAAGGACGAGCTCGCCGCCATCATCAACCATGAGATGGGCAAGAAGCTCGACGAAGCGGCGGGCGAGGTCGAATTCAGCGCATCCATCTATCGTTACTACGCCGACCATGGCGAGGAATTCCTCGCCGACCTGCCCATCGACCGCGAAGCGCCCGGTTCCGCCATCGTGCGCAAGATGCCCATCGGCGTGCTCGTGGGCGTCATGCCCTGGAACTACCCGTATTATCAAGTCGCACGCTTCGCAGCACCGAACCTCATGCTCGGCAACACCATTGTGCTCAAGCATGCGGCGCTGTGCCCCCAATCGTCGGCGGCGATGGAAAGCATCTTCCTCGAAGCCGGCTTCCCCAAAGGTGCGTTCACGAACCTGTATGCGAATTTCGACCAGGTGCATTCGCTGATCTCAGATCCACGCGTGCGAGGGGTATCGCTCACCGGTTCGGAACGTGCCGGCGTTGCAATCGCGCAGGAAGCCGGTGCCGCGTTGAAGAAAGTCGTGTGCGAGCTAGGCGGGTCCGATCCGTTTATAGTCTTGGGAACGTCCGACATGGACGCGCTGGTGCAGATGGCCGTGGCAGGCAAATACGAGAACTGCGGCCAGGTGTGCAACGGCCCCAAGCGCTTCATTATCGTCGATTCGCTGTATGACGAGTTCCTCAGGCGTTTCACGGAAGCATCGCGCGCTGTTGAGTTGGGGCCGTTGTGCTCCCTGAAAGCAGCGGAAAGGCTTTCGGCCCAGGTCGAGCAGGCTGTTGCGGATGGCGCCACGCTTGCATTGGGCAGCGGAAAGAACGATGGCGCGTTCTTCGCACCCACGATCCTGACCGACATTCCCGCGGATTCGAAAGCGCGCTACGAGGAGTTCTTCGGCCCTGTTTCGCAGTTCTACCGCGTCAAGGACGAGGCGGAGGCCGTCGCCCTCGCCAACGACACGCCGTTTGGACTCGGCTCCTATGTGTTCACCACCGATCCCGAGCAAGGGGAGCGCGTGGCCGATGCGCTCGAAACCGGCATGACCTATGTGAATGAAGTTGGAGCGGATTCCGCCGAGCTGCCGTTCGGCGGCGTCAAGAACTCCGGTTTTGGCCGTGAGCTTGGCTCGCTGGGCATCAACGAGTTCGTGAACCTCAAGCTCATTAGCCTCGATACCCCTGGCTACTTCGCCAGGTAAGGCGTGTTACGTGCAGCCATCCCCGGCACCGTGTGCGTAGTGGCGCGCATGGTGCCGGGGATGCGTCGGTTGGGCTGGTGCGTCGTGGAGGCGGCTGCGAACCGCGTGCGTGTGGACGCACGCGCAGTTGGTTAGGCCACGCCCCAGTCGTAGCGCTGGCTCTCCAGACGCATGTAGGTGAAAAGCTCCGTGTGGCCGATGCCCTCGATGCGTCGGATCGAGCGGTTCACCAGGCGAAGCAGCGCCTCGTCATCCGAAGCAAACACCTCCGCGAGGATGTCGAAGCGCCCCGCGGTGATGATGATGTAGTCGATCTGTGAGATTTTGCGCAAATCGCGAGCCACTTGCTCAATGTCTCCGTTGACTGTGATGCCCACCATCGCCTGCCGGTGAAAGCCCATCTCCATGGGGTTGGTCACGGCGACGATCTGGATTACGCCATCCTCGGTGAGGCGTTGCACACGCAGTCTCACTGCCGCTTCCGACAGTCCTATCTCCTTGGCGATGGAGACGTACGATCGCCGCCCGTTCTTCTGTAGCAGGGAGATTATCTTCTTGTTCGTATCGTCCAGGCCGGCGGCTTCCGCGACCGGCGGCGCCATGGCCTCTTGAGGCGCATCGTCATTGAGATTCTTCATGCAAATATCGTAAGCAAACGCATATGAATTTTCGGTTTCGTGCGATGTCTGGCAAGGGCTGCGCGGAATCCGCAGTGTTGATTGTGTTACTTGTTGATAACGTAATCGAATCCCTGTTTACGATGCGGAAATTACTGTGACTTTAGATGACTTTTAAGGAAAACATCGAAAAATCAAGAATTGAATGCGAAGTTCGACTCTCCAATGTCGGCCGACGGCTCAAGCCAACAGGCTGGCGTTCTCGATGCAATCAGCATATGCCGTCCGGTAATTCGCGAAAGCCGTGATGCCGACAGCATCATATTCGAGGAAATGAGGCATCATGACAGATCCGCAGAAGACTCCGATAACCAAACCTCCTATTGCCGCCGGCGGATCATCGGCGTCCACTGCCGCAGCGGTAATCTCCCGTGATTCAGTTGTGGAACGGCGCGAATCCGGGCTGACGATCAACAGGGCGCGCAAGACCTTTGTGTCGGCAGAGGGGAAGGAAGTCAAGGCCATCGATGATGTGAGCCTTGCCATCAATGCGGGGGAGTTCTTCATCATGCTCGGCCCGTCCGGTTGCGGAAAGACGACGCTGCTGCGATCGATCGGAGGGCTGGAGAGCCTGGACGCAGGGGAGATTTACATTGGCGACGAACGCATAGACCAACTGCCGCCGTATGAGCGTCCGGTAAATACGGTATTCCAAAGTTATGCGCTGTTTCCGCACATGAGCGTTGCGGACAACATCGCTTTCGGATTGGAGATGGAGAAGAAGTCCAAATCTGAGATTCGCAAGACCGTGGCGGACATGCTTGATCTTGTGCATCTTGCGGACATGGGCGCGCGGCGTCCCAGTCAGCTTTCCGGCGGCCAGCAGCAGCGTGTGGCATTAGCACGAGCCCTGGCGAAAAAGCCCAAGGTGCTGCTGCTTGATGAGTCACTGTCGGCGCTGGATTTCAAACTGCGCCGGCAGATGCAAACGGAACTCAAACGCATCCAACGCGAGACCGGCATCACATTCATTTTCGTCACCCACGACCAGGAAGAGGCACTCTCCATGGGCGACCGCATCGCGGTGTTCCACAATGGTCGTCCCGAACAAGTGGGCACGCCTGAAGAAATCTATGACAAGCCGGTTGACCGTTTCGTGGCCGACTTCATCGGTGACATCAACTTCCTCGACGCCACGAAGTCCGGGCCTCACGAGGTGACCATCGCCGGGCAGCGTTTTGAGGCAGACAGCAGTGTTCTCAGCCATGCGGTGGGCGAAGACCTCACGGCGGCGATTCGCCCCGAACGCATCGATATCGTGTCGCGTGTCGAAACTGCTTCACAAGGCGCGGACCGCCCCACGCTCGAAGGCACCGTGACCGATGCGATGTTCATGGGTTTCGATATGCGCGTGCACATCACCTTGATTGACGGGCAGACGCTCATGACCCGTGTGGCACCGCCATTCGACACCGAACTCATCAAGCCCGGTTCCGCAGTGCGGCTGGTGATCGATGGATCCATAAGGGTGGTGGAATGATGAATGCCAGCAAACCCCCGACTGACAAGACTTCCATTGGCACGGCCAATTCCCGGAACTCGCCGCGCCGTCTGCCGTGGTACAAACGCGTTCTGGGTGCGGACCGCAAGGTCAAGCCTGGCATGCTCCACCGCATCTGGGCGCTGCCGTCCATCATCGTGGGCTTGCTTTTCACCTTGGGACCCGTGTGCGTCATCGTGGCGTTTTCGTTCATGAGCCGGCCGGATGTGGGCGGTGGCGTGAAGTACCAATTCTCGACGGAAGGCTACCGGAAGCTGCTGTTCCGCGAGGACTTCTTCGGCAATAGTTACTTCGACGGGCGCTACCTGCAGGTGTTCTGGACGTCCCTGTGGATGGCGTTGGTAACCACGGCGGTGTGTGTGGCGATCGCATTCCCGATAGCATTGTGGATTTCGATGCGCAGTGCCAGGACGCAGCGCATACTCGTGATGCTTGTCACCATCCCGTTCTGGACGAACCTCATCGTGCGCACCTACGCGTGGATGCTCATCCTCAACGACAACGGTCCGATCAACCAATTCACGCAATGGCTGGGCATGGGCACGCATGAGCTGCTGTACACGCAAGCGGCGTCGCTCATCGGTCTCATCTACACATTCCTGCCATTCGCGATTCTACCGATGTACTCGGCCCTATCCGGCTTCGACTTTCGCCTCGTGGAGGCAGCCTACGATCTGGGCGCCACCAAAGGCATCGTCATGCGCCGCATCATCATGCGCGCCGCGCGTCCTGGCATCGCCAGCGGTGTAGCGCTGTGCCTCATCCCGGCATTCGGCGCATACGTGCAGCCGGTGTTGCTGGGCGGAGGCAGGGTACTCATGGTCGGCAACCTTATTTCCTCGCAATTCTCGGAGGCACGCAACTGGCCGTTCGGCTCGGCCATCTCCACCGTCATCCTCGTCATCACGTTGCTCGCCGCTCTCATCGCCAGCGCACTCGGCAACCGTTCGGCACGAAAGGCAGGGATCGCATCATGACGCGCCAACACAACAGTGAGCACAATAGCAACATCGAAAACACAGGCAACGCATCGCGCAATACCGGCAAGGCGGGCGTTGCAGGCGCAGCCCCTCCGGCCAACGCCGAATACGCCGACCTTGTGGTGCAGGCTGCGGCGGGCGGCAACGGTGGCATCATCGTGCCGGAATGGCTGGAGAACAAGCAGCCCGACAAACCTTTGGTCACCCGCCGCACCGGACGCGCGAAGAACGATCTCAAGCGCTTCCCCTTCGTGGGGCTCGTCTCCATTCTTGTACTCGCCTTCCTGTACGTTCCCATGGTCATCGTGGTCGCGTATTCGTTCAATGGTGGGCGTCAGGCATTGCTGTGGCAGGGGTTCTCGCTGCGCTGGTACGGGCAGGTGTTCTGTGATCCCGCCATCATCGCCGCCACGCGCACATCGCTGCTGGTGGCGCTCGCCGCCACGGTGCTGTCCACGGTGCTTGCCCTGGGGTATGTGCTCGCCATAGACCATATGTCACGTTTGGGTTCGCGTCTCGCCTCTGGCCTCATCAACGCTTCGATGATGATCCCCGAAATCGTGTTGGGCGTGGCGACCATGGCGTTCATCCGCATGATCGGCATGGCGCCGGGCTATGTGCCGCTGATCTTGGCGCATACCACGTTCTGCATTCCGTTCGTGGAGATGCCGATCCGGGCGAGGCTGCAGTCTCTCGACCGCAGTTGCTTCGAGGCTGCGCAGGACCTTGGTGCTTCGCAGTTCACCACCGTGCGCCGCATCACCTTGCCATTGCTTACCCCCGGCATTATCTCCGGTGCGCTTATGGGATTCGTTGTGTCGATGGATGATTACATGATTTCGAACTTCCTTACGACGGCCGGCACCACCACGCTTCCCATCTACATCTTCTCGTTGATTCGCAAGGGCGTGAATCCCAGTATCAACGTCATCGCCACGTTGCTGCTTCTGCTTGCGGTCATCGTGACCGTTGTTTCATCCGTGCTGACGGGGCGCAAGAGCGGCAAACGGTAGGCGCGGACGATGCTGGCAAGCGCGTTTGGTCCCCTCTGCGGTGTGGGCGCGCAGTTTCGCTGGTCGTTTCATCCGTTGAAGAATTGCAAGGAACAGGATTGACATGTCACAACGCATCATGCATATCACGTCGCATATATATAAGGAAACGCCAATCAAGCAACCGGCCGAGCTTGCTACACATGCCGCGGTATCACGACGGGCGACGATGCCGGTAACGGCGGTGATGAAGTCCGCACTGCGCACTGTTGCCGCTGCCGTGACCGTCGCGGGGATTGCGCTCTCCTGCTCTGCGTGTTCGGGAGGTGTGAGCGACGTCGCTGCGGCGGGCAACACGACCGCTGGTCTGGGACCGTATGTGGAGGCGACGGGCGGTGAACTGCACATCTACACGTGGGCGGGCTACGTGCCCGACGATGTGGTCGATGCTTTCGAGCAAAGCACAGGCATCACCGTCACCGTCGACACCTTCGACAGCAACGAGGCGCTCGAAGCCAAGCTGCAATCGACCGGCGGCACGGGGTACGACATCGTGATGCCGTCGGACTACATGGTCGAGCAGCTCGCACAGGAAGGGCTGCTTATGCAGTTCGATGCAACGAGCCTGCCCAATTACAAAAACATCAAGGAAGAATTCCGCAAGCCGTACTATGATCCACAGAACCTGTATTCCATCCCCTACATAGTCAGCTACACGGGCATTGTCTATGATTCGGCGTCCATCCCAGTAGTGGACGCACCCACGTCATGGGCTGATTTCTTCCATCCCAAGGCAAGCTGGGGCAAGCTTCAGGTGCTCAATGATCAGATAGAAACGGTGAATGCCGCGTTGCGCGCCACCGGCAGCGATCAGTGCCCCACCGATCCGCAGGATTACCAGAACGCTTCCGACTTGCTGGAGGGCTTCAAGCCCAGCGTGGGCGTGCTCAGCTCCGAGGGCGTGGCCGACCGCCTGGCGTCTGGCGAGCAGAAAGTGGGCATGGCGTGGAGCTATGACGCATACCAGGCGATTTCCACGAATCCGAACCTCAGGTTCGTGTTTCCCTCGGACGGCGCGAACATGTTCGTCGATAACGCGGCCATCTCCAGCGGGGCACAAAACATCGACCAGGCCAAGACCTTCCTCAACTGGATGCTCGAGCCGACCAACAAGACAGCCGTTGAACAGAGCGCCGGTGCGGGCAGCGTGCTCATCGGAGGGGATGACTTGCTGCCCGATGATATGAGGTCGGTGAACGCCATCGTGCCCAGCGATGAGGAGCGTGCGCACGCGATTATGGAGAAGCATTGCTCCAATAAGCTCAACGACAATTACACCCAGATGTTCGAGGACTTCCGCAGCTGAGCCAGGCTGTGGTGGACAGCGCTGGGCGGGGTGGGGCGTGCTGAGGGGGTGTTGGGCCACGGGATGTGGGTGTCTCTGCTCGCTGTGTGCGTAAAGGCGTGCACGGTGCCCGGCGGTGCCGGGTTGGGCTGTGCGGTGGCGGCAGGGCCATCATTTCCATGAATCGTGCACGCAATACCCCAATGTGTTGCGAAACAGATATGTAAATCTGTTAATCGCTACGAAATACGATGATGATTGTCTAATATCAACAAAGAAAACGAAATGCAGGGAAGGTGCATATCATGCCCAGGGTAATCGATCCGGTCAAGGTCAAGGAACTCACGGCGCGCGAAGGGGCCAAGCTTGACGCAAGGCTTGGCAAGTCGCACGAGATGTACGAGAAAGCGCGTGAGCATCTGTGCAATGGCGTGGCATCCAGCTACCAGCTGCGCGATCCGTGGCCGATTTACGTCGATCATGGTCAGGGCGCCAAGCTGTGGGATGTGGATGGCAACGAATACTACGATTTCCACAACGGCTTCGGCGCAATGGTGCAAGGCCACGGCAATCCCGAGATCGGCAAGGCCATCGCCGAGCGCTTCCCCAAGGGTACGCATTTCGCACTGCCGGACGAAGACGATTTCGTGGTCGCCGATGAACTCACCCAGCGTTTCGGACTGCCCAAGTGGCGTTTCACGAATTCCGGCTCCGAGGCGACAATGGATGCGATTCGCATCGCCCGCGCCTACACGCATCGCGACCACATCATGAAGATCTTCGGTTCCTACCATGGCCATCATGACGCCGTGATGGTGTCGATCGTGGGCGATTACGACAACATCGGCGACAAGAACCATCTGAAGAAGATCCCCTATGGCGCGGGCATCCCCAAGTCCCTCGTGCCACTCACCGTGCCCGTGCCCTTCAACGACGCCGACGCGCTTGAGGCGCGCATCCGCGAGATGGAGACCGACGGCGAGGCGCCCGCCTGCCTCATCATGGAAGCCTGCCTGATGAACATGTCCATCGTGCCGCCCGAGCCAGGCTACCTCGAGAAGGTGCGCGAAATCACGAAGCGGCACGGCATCGTGCTCATCTTCGACGAAGTCAAGACCGGTCTTACCATTGGCCCCGGTGGCGCGACGAAGCTGTTCGGCGTGACCCCCGACATGGTGACGATGGCCAAGGCGCTTTCCGGCGGCCTGCCGATGGGCGCCATCGGCGGCACCGACGACGTGATGAGCGTTGTCGAATCCGGCGAGGTCTACCAAGTGGGCACGTACTCCGGCAATCCGCTGTGCGTCGCAGCGGCGCGCGCAAACCTCGAGAAGGTGCTCACGCCCGATGCCTACAAGCATTTCGACGAGCTCAACTCCTATCTGATGGAGGGTTGCACCGAGGTCGTGAAGAAATACGACTTCCCGGGTTACTCCATCGGTTTCGGCGCCAAGGGCTGCGTCACGTTCTCCCCGCACAAGATCGTGGACTACGTCACGTTCAAGCAGGGCCAGCGCACCGACGTCAACCAGCTGTGCTGGCTGTATGCAATGAACAACGGCGTGTTCATGACCCCGGGCCGCGAAGAGGAATGGACGCTGTCGGTCGCTCACGACAAGGCAGCCTGCGACGCGTACATCGAGGCGTTCGCCCGCATGGCGCATGACGTGACGGAGTGACGCGGGGAGACAAGCGCCCCTGCCGTTTTCGCGGCATCTGAGAACGTCTGAGAATGTAGACGAACGCGGCGCGCCTGAGGCTCAAGCACAGGCAAGCAAAGATGTGTCCCGGAGCGGAGGCCGGTCGGCGCCTCCGTTCCGGGACTTCCATGTTTCGGGCATGTGACGGGGCAGGCCGATGCCGTTTACGTTGAGAAAACCACAGGCGGCTTAAATGAAGAACCAGAAACCAACAAAGGGTCTGTCCGCAGGGGCAGACCGATGAAAGGCGGTGGGCGATGACGTATGCAATCGGACCTGACATGTGGGCTCCTCGCAACGATGCAGCAGCGCTATCCCATCGTTTCGGACGCCCGTCTGGGGCGGCTGCGTCTTGTGCAACCAGCGCGGTGCGCGACTTTTCGGATTGCGTTGTTTGCGCAGGCGTCGCACGTCATGGCGTGCTGTTGGTGGGCGAAGACGGAGCGCTGGCGGCCGGTGATGCGGCGGTGCCCCGTGCTGCCGGCGGAACGGCACTCGCTCAGCGCGAAGGGAAGAAAGACTTTGGTGCGATGCTTGCCAGGGCGT